>JBBSRS010000140.1:0-6882 GCA_038242795.1 Burkholderiales bacterium | reverse complement strand
GCTGGACGGCCATCCTGACCATGAAGCCGCCGGCCACACCACGGCCCGGCTTTGCACCCAAAGGGGCTGCCGTCACTGGCAGGCGCCAGTGTGGATGTGGCACTGGGCCCAACCCGGTGATACCCGCGTGCCGTGGTCGTTGATGCGACGGTTGGCGTTGCCCGAACACACGCTACGCCAAAAAGCCGCAGCGTTGGCCGTCCACCGGACCCAGTTGGCGCCTCAAGACACCGGCGCCCCTGCTGTGCTGCCCGGCTTTGCACTGGCGCGGATGCGGCGCGGCTTTGAATACTTCCTGCCTGCCGGGGCCACGCCGTGAACACGGACAGGGAAGAATTCACCAAGCTTTTCCAGCAGGCGGACGATCCCTGGGGCTTCAAAACCCGCTGGTATGAAGCACGCAAGCGCGACCTGACCCTGGCAGCCCTGCCGCTTCAGCGCTACCGGCGAGGCTACGAGCCCGGCTGCGCCAATGGCGAGTTGGCCGCCGCGCTGGCGCTGCGCTGTGATCAGTTGCTGGTATCCGACGGTGTGCCGGCTGCGCTCGACCAGGCGCGCCAGCGGTTGCAAGGCTTGCCGCAGGTCAGCTTTTTGCAGGGCTGGGTGCCCGACCACTGGCCGTCAGGTGGTTTTGATTTGATCGTGTTCAGCGAGATCGGCTTTTACCTTGACCACGCGCAACTGGCCAGACTGATTGGCCATATGAAAGCAGCGCTTGAGGCCGGCGGCACTTTGCTGGCCTGCCACTGGCGCCATCCGGTGGAAGGCTACGCGCTGAACGGTGACGACGTGCACCGTGCACTGGCGGAGCAACTGGCCTGGCCGCGCCTGGCAAGGCACGAGGAAGCCGACTTTTTGTTAGAGGTCTGGTCACCCGACGCGCGCTCGGTCGCGCAACGGGAAGGTTTTGTGGGCCTTTAACGGGCTGGGTTGAATTCCAGGGAGCACTTTCAACACACCTGCCCTCCAAATGGATCTACCGAAGAGCGAACACCCTGTTTTCAGCCCCTGCGTCAGGCCCAGGCAAAGCCAGGGCTGCGACATAATCCGGCCAGTGCCACGCCGGGCTGGGCGCTCAGGCCTTGACCCACACCTTCATTCACAGGAAACCTCATGCTCATTCTTCATGGTTATTGGCTGTCGCTGGCAACCTACCGCGTGCGCGCCGCCCTCAAGTTCAAGGGCATCGCCTTTGAAGAACGCATGCACGATTTGGCTGGCGGCCATCAGCACCTGCCCGCGTTTCGCCACCTGAACCCGGCTGGCGCCGTGCCCGCGCTCGAAGGCGGCACGCCCGAGCCGCTGACGCAAAGCCTGGCGATTCTGGAGTGGCTGGAAGAAAGCTACCCCGCCACGCCGTTGCTGCCGCCGGATGCCGCTGGCCGGGCGCGCGTGCGGGCGATGTTTTTGTTGGCGGCGGCCGACACCCATCCGTTGGCTGTGCCGCGTGTGCAAAAGCGCCTAACCGCACAGTTTGGCGCTGACGCGGCAGCAGGCCGCGAATGGGCTGCGCACTGGTACCGCGAAGGTTTGAGCGCTTACGAAGGGCTGCTGCGTGAAGGTGCCACGCGTTGCCACAACGAAACGCTCAGCCTGGCCGATCTGGCGCTGGCCAGCCATTTGGTTGGCGCAGAACGCTTTGGGGTCGATCTGGCGGCGTTTCCCCGTGTCGCGGCTGTGGGGGCATCGCTGTTCCAACTGCCGGAGATTGAATCGTCGCATCCCCGCCATCAGGAAGGCGCCATCGCGGTCTGAGAGACGAGGCTCAAAACAGCCGGCTGGCTGCTGAATCGGCAACTGCTCAGGTCCCTTTTCAGGATGAGGCGCGATGACCCGCGGCGCTGTTGTTCCCGCCCCTCTGTCATCCCGGGCTCGACCCGGGAACCCTGCTTTTTCCCCCGGCGGGGTCATGGGTTGCGGATCCCCGGATCACGCCCGGGGCAGGCGCAGTCCGCAATGTCACAAGAGAATTCGAAATGCTCCAGGGGCAGTTGAGCAGCTGCCAGAATTACGTCAAAACTGCCTGCAGCGCAATCAGGACGGGCACAAGCTGCTATTTATTAAATAGCAGCTTGTGCTTTTTCCTTATTCAGCCGACGTCGCAAACCTGAACACGCCCGGTTCATGGATCGGGTCCACATCCACCGGAATCGTGCTTTTGGGTGGAAAGCGGCCTTCGAGCAGCAATTTGGACAGCGGGTTTTCAATCCGCTGCTGAATCGCGCGCTTGAGCGGCCGGGCGCCAAACACCGGGTCAAACCCCACCTTGGCCAACTCGGCAATCGCCGCTTCCGACACGTCCAGCGTCAGGTCCATCTTTTCAAGCCGCGCCATCAGCACCTTGAGCTGGATGCGGGCAATCGATTCGATGTTGCTGGCGTCAAGCGCATGGAACACGACCGTTTCGTCAATCCGGTTCAGGAACTCGGGCCGGAAATAATTCTTCAACTCGTCCGTCACCGCTTCCTTGATTTCCTCGTAGGGCTTGCCGACCATCGACTGGATGATCGGCGAGCCGATGTTGCTGGTCATGACGATCACCGTGTTCTTGAAGTCCACCGTGCGCCCCTGCCCATCGGTCAGCCGGCCGTCGTCCAGCACCTGCAGCAGCACGTTGAACACGTCCGGATGGGCTTTTTCCACCTCGTCGAGCAGCAGCACGCTGTAGGGCTTGCGGCGCACCGCCTCGGTCAGGTGGCCGCCTTCCTCGTAGCCAACATAGCCCGGCGGCGCGCCGATCAGGCGGGCGACGGAATGCTTTTCCATGAACTCGCTCATGTCGACGCGGATCAGGTGGTCTTCGCTGTCGAACAGGAAACCGGCCAGCGCCTTGCACAGCTCCGTCTTGCCGACCCCCGTGGGGCCGAGGAACAGAAAACTGCCGGTGGGACGGTTCGGGTCTGACAACCCCGAGCGCGAGCGGCGAATCGCATTGGCGACGGCACCGATGGCCTCCTCTTGGCCGACCACGCGCTCATGCAGCTTGTCCTCCATCTGCAGCAGTTTGTCGCGCTCGCCCTGCATCAGTTTGCTGACCGGAATGCCGGTGGAGCGCGCCACGACTTCGGCGATTTCCTCAGCGCCGACCTGCGTACGCAGCAGCTTGGGCGCCGTGCTGGTGCCGGGCGTGGCCTCGCTGGCCTGGGCTTCTTTCAGACGCTTTTCCAGGTCCGGCAGCTTGCCGTACTGCAACTCGGCCACCTTGCCCAGGTCTCCCTTGCGGGTGAAATCTTCAATCTGGAAGCGGATGCGGGCAATCTCTTCCATCACGTCCTTGGAACCCAGCGCCTGGGCTTTTTCAGCCTGCCAGATTTCATCCAGGTCAGCGATTTCCTTGTCCAGCTTGACAATTTCTTCCTCGATCAGGCTGAAGCGTTTTTGCGAGGCTTCGTCTTTTTCGCGCCGCACGGCTTCGCGTTCGATCTGCAACTGGATCAGCCGGCGGTCGAGCCTGTCCATCACTTCGGGTTTCGAGTCACGCTCGATGCTGATCTTGCTCGCGGCTTCGTCGATCAGGTCAATCGCCTTGTCGGGCAAAAACCGGTCGGTGATGTAGCGGTGGCTCAACTCGGCCGCCGCCACGATGGCCGGGTCCGTGATGATCACCCCGTGGTGCGACTCGTACTTTTCTTTCAGGCCGCGCAGGATGGCGATGGTGGCCTCCACACTGGGCTCGCCCACCAATATCTTCTGGAAACGACGCTCCAGCGCGGCGTCTTTTTCAATGTATTTGCGGTATTCGGCCAGCGTGGTGGCGCCGACGCAGTGCAACTCGCCTCGCGCCAGCGCGGGCTTGAGCATGTTGCCGGCGTCCATCGCGCCTTCGCCCTTGCCCGCCCCCACCATGGTGTGCAACTCGTCTATGAAGACGATGGTCTGGCCTTCTTCCTGCGCCAATTCCTTGAGCACGGTTTTCAGCCGCTCTTCAAATTCGCCCCGGAACTTGGCACCCGCCACCAGCGCGGCCATGTCGAGCGACAGCACGCGCTTGCCCTTGAGCGAATCGGGCACCTCACCCGCCACGATGCGCTGGGCCAGGCCTTCGACGATGGCGGTCTTGCCAACGCCGGGCTCGCCGATCAGCACCGGGTTGTTTTTGGTGCGGCGCTGCAGCACCTGGATGGCGCGGCGAATCTCGTCGTCGCGGCCAATCACCGGGTCGAGCTTGCCCAAGCGCGCGCGCTCGGTCAGGTCCATGCAGTATTTTTTCAGGGCTTCACGCTGGCCTTCGGCGTCGGCGCTGTTCACATTCTGGCCGCCGCGCACCGCGTCAATCGCCGCCTCCAGCGCCTTGCGGCTCAGGCCGTTCTCGCGGGCGATCTTGCCCACATCGGCCTTGCTGTCGGTCAGCGCCAGCAAAAAAAGTTCGCCGGCAATGAACTGGTCATTGCGCTTGATGGATTCTTTTTCGGTTGCCTGCAGGAGCTTGGCCAACTCCGGGCCGACCGTGATCTGGTCCTGACCCTGGACCTGTGGAAGTTTTTTAACGGCGGCATCCGCTGCCTGCATCAAGCCATTGACGTTGACCCCGGCCCGCTCCAGCAGGGCGCGTGGTCCGTCTTCCTGGCGCAGCATGGCGGCCAGCAGGTGGGCTGGCTCGATGTAGCCGTTGTCATTGCCCAATGCCAGCGACTGGGCGTCGCTCAGGGCTTCCTGGAATTTGGTGGTGAGTTTGTCTTGTCGCATGAAATCTCCGGTAGAACTCTGAAAAGTCTGACCCTCGGGATGTTGGGGCTTTTGCGCAGCTTTGCAAGCAGACACCGCGCCGTCACGACCCTGGCACGGCGTGAAGTTTGACAAAGGTCAAGTTTGGACGCTGCGGCCTGAGAACGGGTTGACACGTCTTCTGAAAAGCCATGCCAAAAATGCCAGGAATGCCGGATGAACAAACTGCCGTCTGTTTTCAGGAGTTGCTTACGATTTTTTCGCAAGCGCCTGTTTTTTCCAGCCCCACACATGTTGTCTGATTCCTGTCTGGCACTTCTGACATTCGGAAAGTTATACCCCGCGCGCGCTGGTTGAGCAGAGCAAAAAACCCCTTTCTGTCAGGGTAAAGATACGTAACAAAAGGCGTGGATAAAATCGTCGACATCAAAGAAAGACGCTGACCGGAGTCTCCAGTGAAAACCCACGTTATCCCGCCCGTCGACACCGAGCATTGGCATGCTTGAACCACTGAGCGTTTTTCCGCTGCAAGGAAGCGAACATATGTTCAGGCGCCTCACGGACATCACGCCGGGCGTGGTCGAGATTTTTGACCTCGACAAGCAGTCCAGCCTCATCGTCAACCGATGCATCCGCAGGTTGCTTGGTTACAGCACCGAGGATATCCAGGGGATGGGCTGCAAGCCGGTGTCCAGCCTGATGCATCCCGACGACTTTCTCCGTTTCGAGGCGCACCGGCAGCGCCTGCGCAGTCTGGACGATCATGAAACCGCCGACGTCGAGTACCGCCTGCGCGAGCGGGCCGGCGGCTGGCGCTGGTTTCAAAACCGGGACGCCGTCTTCGCACGCGATGCCGCCGGAGCGGTCAACCAGGTCATTTGCAACGCGCTGGACATCAGCGAACGCAAAAATGCGCAGGAATGCATTCGGCGCAGTGAAGACGCTCACCGCGTGAAGTTTGACCTGTCGCCCGTGGGCATGGCCAATACCGCCCTGGATGGACGTTTCATTGACGTCAACCAGGTGTTTTGCGAGCTCACCGGTTACCAGGCCAACGACCTGCTGCGCATGCAAGTGACCGACTTGTCGCACCCGGACGATCTGGTGGCGGACCAGGAAAGAATCAATCAGCTGCTGTGCGGCACGCTGGAAAAATACGACATTGAAAAGCGATACCTGCGCAAGGACGGCTCCGTCTGCTGGGTGCGGGTGACGGTGCAGTGGGTGCCGGACGCTGCAGGCCGGCCGCTGTACAGCATAGGCGTGGTTCAGGATATCAATGAGCGCCGGCACAGGGAGCAGGCGCTGCGCGAGAGTGAAGCATTCAGCCAGACCGTGCTGGAGAGCAGTCCCGACAGTGTCAATGTGCTGGACCGTGAAGGACGGCGGCAAACCATCAACCGCAACGGTCAGCGCTTGATGGAAATCGATGACTTTGCGCCATTTGTCGGCCAACCGTGGTGGCGTCTCAAGCCCGAGCCCTTCGCTGCACTGGCGGCGCAGGCTGTGCAGCAGGCCAAACGCGGCGAAACCATTCGATTCCAGGCGTTTGCGCCGACCTTCAAGGGAACGCCCAAGTGGTGGGACGTGATCATCGCGCCTGTCAGTGCCAAGCCAGGCGACTGCGCCGCGCAACACCTGATTGCGGTTTCGCGCGATATCACGGTAGCCCACCAGGCAGAGCAGGCGCTGCGTGAGCAGGAAAAGCGCTATCGCAGCCTTTTCGACACCATGCTGGAAGGTTATTTTCTGGCAGAAATACTTTTCGACGCTGCTGGCAAGCCTGCTGACTTGCTCTTTCTGGAAACCAACGCGGCGTTTGAAAGCCAATCCGGACTCAAAAACGCCAAAGGGCGCTTGGTCAGCGAACTGCTGCCGGATCTGGAGCCGTTCTGGATTGACACATATGGCCATGTGGCCCTGACCGGCGAGCCGAGAAGCTTTGAGAGCGAAGCCAAGCCCTTGGGACGCATTCTGGAGGTCAAGGCCCACCGGATTGGCGGGCTGCAAAGTCGCAAAGTCGGCGTCCTCTTCATTGACATCACCGAGCGCAAACGCGCCGAGGCGGCAATGGCCCAGAACGTCGGACTGTTTTCCAGGCTGATTGAGCAGGCACCCACTGGCATGCATGTGGTGGACGCCGGGTTTCGGCTACAGCAGGTGAATGCACGGGCTGCACCGGTTTTCGCAAACATTCATCCGCTGATTGGACGGGAT
>JBBSRS010000139.1:0-6902 GCA_038242795.1 Burkholderiales bacterium | reverse complement strand
GTAGCCGGGCACCAGGTCTTCAGGCACCTCGCGGTCCGGAAAACTGTGTCCGTGAATGGCCACGCCCAGAGCCTCCAGACACACGGTTTCAGCGACCCGGCTGGAAAACACCTTGACATGGTCAGGCCACGGAATCTGCCGCGTGATCACGCCACGTGCATCGTGGTTGCCCTGCACGATGAACACCCGAATGCCTTTGCGGCCCAGGCGCACCATCTGTTCGCGCACGAACAGGCCGGTGTGGAAATCCTGCCAGTCCCTGTCGTACAGGTCGCCAGCAATCAGCACAAAATCGACCTGTTCATCCACCGCCAGGTCCACCAGACGCTCCAGCGCGCGGCGCGTGGCGCCCCGAAGCCGCTCCAGCGGCGCGCCTTCATAGCGGCTCAGCCCACGCAGGGGGCTGTCGATGTGCAGGTCGGCAGTATGGATGAAACGCATGCAAGTCACTTTCTTGTCGGAATGGCTGCCTGATTTCGCTCCGGCAGCATGCGATTGTCGGGCATGCGCGGACTCTTCTTGGAAAATGGCGAACTTCGTTATTTATAGCAACAAAGGTAGAGCAGGAAAGCGCAAATCCCCGATTTTGTTAAAAAATCCGCTTTCGAACCAGTTGCGGCACGAACACGGCCAGTGCTTCACAAATCGTTCGTGCCAACTCTATTTTTCACCTGCGGGTTTGTTTGCCTGTTATTTAAGCGCTGCTCGCCAAGCCAGCACCGGCGCCGTTTTCAGGACTTGTCCCTGTGCTTATCCACAAGCTAAGCCACAGCCAAAGGGGACAAGTCGCCTTTCCCTAGTTTTACTGTGCACTCTTTGGCCTGTCGCATTACCATCGCGTCATGTGTGCCCACTTTGAAGCAGTCCAAGACCGACAGCGTTACCAATGTCATTTTGAGGTCGAGCCACCGTCCGATTTGGGCCGTTCCGATGTCTGGCCTCTTTACTTGGCCAGTTGGATACGGCGGCCGCCGGAAACCGATATCAGCGATGAAGCCGTGCCCGAACGCGAAGCCCTGCTTGGACAGTTTGGTCTCATTCCGCACTGGGCCAAGGACACGGCCATCGGCAAGCGAACCTACAACGCCCGCAGTGAAACGGCCGCCAGCAAGCCAAGCTTTCGGGATGCATGGCGCCACGGCCAGCGCTGCATTATTCCGGTCGAAGCTTTTTATGAACCGGACTGGCGCAGCGGCAAGGCTGTGCCGACTCGCATCAGCCGCACCGATGGAAAGCCAATCGGTCTGGCAGGGCTGTGGTCACGATGGAAGTCGCCCTTGGGTGAAGTGCTGCACAGTTACACGCTGCTGACCCTCAATGCCGATGCTCATCCGTTGATGAAAAACTTTCACAAGCCCGGGGATGAAAAAAGGATGGTGGTGGTCTTGCCCGATGGGGCTTATCGCGACTGGCTCACGGCGCCGGTGGACCATACCGCAGACTTTATGAATGCCTATCCCGGTGATCAGTTAATGGCTGACACTGGTGTGAAACACCCCAGAAAAGATCTTTTTAGTGAAGGCGAATGAATCCAATCTTCAATGACATTAACGGTCCTTCGCGACCGCTAAATTTTTCCACACAGGTTCGGCGTGTCATCTGTATTTGCCCAGATGTACATTTATCAAATTTTTTTTGTCTTCGCCCGCCTGCTTGAAACCAAAATTCAAGACACAAATTAAAAAGCCCCGTGCTACTGATTTAGTAGCTACGGAGCTAGTGCCTGTTGGGCTTGCGGCTGGTGGGTTCTGCGAGATTCGAACTCGCGACCTACGGATTAAGAGTCCGCTGCTCTACCAGCTGAGCTAAGAACCCAAACAAAACTTGGTGGGACGTGCGGGGGTCGAACCCACGACAAACGGATTAAAAGTCCGCTGCTCTACCAACTGAGCTAACGTCCCAAGGTATTCATCTTGGTGGTACTGTAGCTTTACAGCACAGCCTCAAATTATAACGTTCTTTAAACCGTTTTTTTAAATCATTCCGCAATTTTGTTAAGCACCCAGTTCGCAGCACACATCCCAAAAGTCGAAGTAACGGTGACGAGCGAACCATATCCATGACAATTCAAGCTTCCATCAGACTGGGCTGGCAGCGATTTGGCAGACAAGCTCTTTTCTTGAGCAACGTTGTCTGACGAACTTGAAGCGTTTTCAACAATCGACGGCTTCGTGATCGGTTCACGGCTAAACACGCACATCAGCTGCATCTTGCCAGTCCGGGATGCATTGTGTTCCTTGCGCAAACGGGAACGTATCTGCGCCAGCAATGGGTCGTGCGTCACTGCCGCAAGGTCTTCAATGTCTACTTGGTGGGCAAGCCGCTTTCCCCCAGCCGCGCCAACGCTGATGAAGCAGGCTTTATTTTTCAACGCCCAAGCTGCCATGGCAGTCTTGGCCTTGACCTGGTCACAGGCATCGATGAAAGCCAAATTGTGATCACCGTCGTCAAAATTAGAAGAAACCAGGCCAGCCCAGTTCTCCGCATCCACAAATTCTTCGATGCACTCTACTTGGCATGCCGGATTGATATGGGCGATGCGTTCCTGCATGGCTTGTACCTTGGACTGCCCCAAGGTGGTATCAAGCGCATGAACTTGCCGATTGATGTTCGACTCCGCAATATGATCCAGGTCGATCAATGTCAAGCGCGCCACACCGCTGCGTGCCAATGCTTCGGCTGTCCAGGAACCGACGCCCCCCAAGCCCACCACGACTACGTGTGATGCGCGGATTCGAGCAGCACCGCTAACCCCGTATAAACGTGCAAGCCCTCCAAAGCGGCGCTCAAAGTCCATGGGCATTAAATCGGGCTGATTCATTTTTTATAATTTCTTGCACGTCCACCCCATGGGTGAATCAAGCCTGGAACGGCAGGGAACCGCTACTGACAGAAAGCAGTTCAGCTCCAAAAAAGCAGCCTTTACTTGAGCTTCACAAGGCGTTCCTTGGCAGCGGATGCAGCCTCGGACTGTGGATAGGAAGCAATAAGCTCATCCAGACTTTTGCGTGCCGCCTTGGTGTCTTTGAGCTCAACCTGGCAATTCGCCATGGACAAAAGAGCTTCAGGTGCCCGAGGGTGCTGCGGATCAGAAGTTGCCAGCAAACGAAAATTTCCTGCTGCCGACTTGTAGTCGCGCAAGGCATATTGCGCATTGGCCAACCAGAACAAGGACGACGATTTGTAGCCGCTTTGCGGATAGCGCTTCAAGAAAGCTGCATATGCCGTCTGTGTGGCGGCAAAATCACCTTTTCTGAGAAGGGCCAAGGCCGCTTCGAATTCCTGCTTTTCAGCAGGCTCCGCCTCGAAATCCCGTCCATCTACAGACACTTTGCCAGGCTCAACTTTCCTCAAGCGCTCTTCAACGCCCTGAGCCACATCTTTTTGAGCCCGTTGAACATCGGTAACGCCACGGGTGAGTTGCTCATTTTGTCCACGCAAAACGGCCATCTCGTTACGCAGGGATTCAATTTGATTTGACAGGTCCAGCAAGCTGCGTCGAAGTTGCGCATTTTCCTCGCTGCCTCTTCGAAGCTCTTCGGTCGTGCGCACCTGTGAAGCCTCAACTTTTTGTCGCAAATCAAGGATTGCCCTGCGGGCATCATCGTCTTCAAACAAGGCTGCACTGGCGTTGAATGCCAACATGCAGGCCACCACAGCAGAAAAAACTCTGGTTATTTTCACCGTCGATTCGCCGGTTTAGCGGTAATTGAGTTCGGCACGGCGATTTCTTGCCATGGATTCCTGGTCGAATCCGGCAACGGCTGGCTTTTCCTTGCCGAAACTGACGGCTTCGACCTGAGAGTCCGTGACACCCAACAAGCCAAGCGCACGCCGAACAGCTTCCGCGCGCTTCTGACCCAACGCCAGGTTGTATTCCCTGCCTCCACTTTCGTCGGTGTTCCCCTCAATGGCCATGCGACGGGACTTGTTGGCTGTCAGGTACCTGGCGTGCGCCTCTATGACGCTCTGAAATTCAGGCTTGACCACGAAGCTGTCGAAATCAAAATAAATGATCCTTGCGGTATTGGCTGGACCGGCAACTGAGCCATCGGAAGCGCCAATCTGTACAGGTGCAACTCCTCTGGCCGCCGCCGCAGCCGCTGCGGCATCGGCTTCAGCTTGAGACAAACTGGCCGATCTGTCTTCAACTGGAACGTCCTGCAGTTTGACATTGGAGCCACAAGCCACCAGTGCGGTTGCCAGGACAAAATATGAAATGACGGAAGAGAAAAAGCGCTTCATGGATTACCCCTGCTAAACAAAATAGATCCGGAATTATTGCCTATCGCTGAAATGGTCCCCAGTCTGGCTCGCGTATGTCACCGCCAGCACCTGACAATCGCGCTTTGATCTTGCCATCCAGCGTCGTGGTCATCAACGCTTCTTTGCCCTGTTGCTGCGTTGCGTAAACAATCAAACGGCTGTTGGGAGCAAAGCTGGGACTTTCGTCTGCGGAAGTATCCGTGATGGAGGTGGTTGTGCCACTGGAAAGTTCCATGACATGCAGTTTGAAGCTGCCACCAATTCTTGAGACAAATGCAAGCCATCGACCGTCAGGACTGACAGCGGGCGAGATGTTGTAGTTGCCGGTAAAGGTCACTCGGTCTGCATTTCCACCGGCCAGGTTCATACGGTAAATCTGCGGAGAGCCACCGCGGTCGCTGACGAAATAAATCGTCCGTCCATCGGGCGAGAATGCAGGCTCTGTATCGATGCTGGAGGTCTGGGTCAACCGCTTGGGATCGCCACCGTTGAGGCCCAGGGAATAAAGTTGCGAGCCGCCTGCCTGGCTGAGTGTGGCGACAAGCTGGCTGCCATCAGGAGACCATGCAGGCGCGCTGTTGGAGCCGCGAAAGTTTGCCAGCAGGCGTCGTTTTCCAGTCGCCACATCGTGCGAATAAATCACTGGCTTGCGTGATTCGAAAGAAACATACGCGAGTTGGGCGCCATTCGGCGACCAGGCAGGGGAAATGATCGGCTCAGGACTGGCAAGGGCTGATTGCGCGCTTTCTCCGTCGGAATCCGCAACCCATAGCGTGTAGCGCTGACCTGCCTTGGTCACGTAAGCAATGCGTGTTGAAAAAATACCTTTTTCACCCGTCAGCTTTTCATACACAAAATCAGACACACGATGCGCCGAAAGCCGCAGATCGGATTTCGCGACGGTGTAGCTTTGACCGCCCAGATCCTGCTCACGAACGACATCCCACAAGCGAAGACGAACCTCAAACCGCCCGTCGGCAAGGGGTGAAACGCTGCCAGTCACCATGGCATCTGTACCCTTTTGGCGCCAGCTTGCCAGATCAGGACGGGTATTTTCATCTGCCACAACACCTGCTGCATCTACACCCCGAAACATGCCACTGCGCTCCAGATCGGCCTTGACAATGCTGCTGATTTTTTGGGGCGACTGCACCTCGCCCCTGAAAGGCGCGATGGCAATGGGAAGCTGGGTCATACCCACACCCGAGACTTCCACACGAAACTGGGCGAACGCCGGCAATGACAAGAATGCGCCTCCGGCCAAGAAGCTGACAGCAGTTCGACGATTTAAGGACGGTGTAATGCTCATATATCTGATTTTTATTAATGCAATTGGGTCAATTTGACGAGCGTCGACGTGTCGAGTTCCCGAAAACCTTTTTCGGCAAGGATTAAATCGGTGTTCATCCGCGCCATGACACGGTTTTTATTGGCCGACTCACTGTCACGATTGCTTTCCGGATGCCATAGATGAAAGACCTCGGTCGCCAGAAATCCATTTTTTCTCTGTATGCCAAGATGGCTGAGACGCAGTACAAAATCCGCGTCTTCATGGCCCCAGCCTTCGAAGGATTCGTCGAACCCGTTGACGTTCAGGAAATCCTTCTTCCACACGCCAAGGTTGCAACCCCGGATGCCACGCCACTGAAACCTCTTTTTAACCCGTAATAATTTCCTGGGCCAGCCCAAGAGATGCAAGAGTTTGTTGGAATCCCCGCGCAGCCTGGCACGCAGCCAGAAATGCGCGGGCTGACGGGGAAGATCCAGTGCATTGGCAATCACCTCTGAAGTCAGGCGACGGTTCAAAAGCACACGGCTGCCGTTGACAAAATAGCCTGCTTCCGCAACGCGCGCGTGCTGAGCCACAAAATCACGGTTCGGAATGCAATCGCCGTCGAGGAAAACCAGGTACTCGCCTGTCGCATGGCCAACCGCCAAATTTCGGGCTCGTGCAATGGCAAAACCGTCATCCGGATGCCACACATGAAGAACCTGGCATTTGAAAACTGGGCAGTTGTCGAACAGCATCTGCACCTGATCGTGTCTTGAACCATCGTCAGCAATGATCACCTGGTGTTCCTCGGTGCACTGTTGGGCAAGTGAGCGAAGAACAGCCAGCAAGGCGTCTGAACGGTTATAGGTCAGGACGATGAAGCTGATTTTCATGACGACGAGGATGCCGTCTTTTGGTCAAGCAACAGCAGCCAAAGTTTGAGGTATCTGTAATAAGTTCCTTCGGCATTGGAGATCGCCAATGCAAGGCCCATCCAGCCATCCAGAAACCCCAATTGCAAAAAATAGGTTCTGACGAATGCCCACAAGCCGTGGCCCAGCGCTTTGGGAAACGATGACGACTTGCCCTTGCTCAGCAAACGCTGGGCGCCTGCACTGGAATAACGATCAACCTTGTCCAGGACCGTTTCAAAGTCAGGAAAGCTTTCATGCAGCAACTGGCTGCGCAACGGGCTGACCTGACCTTCGACGACAAGTTTTTCGTGCACGATGTCGTCCGAAAAACGGGCTGAACCACGCCTGAAAAGCCGCGTCACAGGGTCTGGGTACCAGCCCGAATGGTGGATGTACTGGCCGCAGTAGCTCGACAGCCTGGGATAGCAATAAGCATCCGCAAAGGGTTG
>JBBSRS010000138.1:0-6927 GCA_038242795.1 Burkholderiales bacterium | reverse complement strand
GGACGTGCTGATTGACGAAACGGCAGAAGGCAGCCCCTTTGCCGCGCTTCGCACCCGCGAAGCCGACCTGGAAAAGCACCTCAACAGCGGTCAGGGTGCTGAAATCAAGGACCCGGGCCGTGAAAAAGCCCGTGAGGAAGCACTGAAGAGACTTGAGGAAGAAGCCAAGAAAACGCCTGAGCAGCGTCGTCCGCCCGAGTTGGGCAGCGACAAGGATTTCCAGTTGGCCCAGGCCATCAACCAGCTCAAGGGGCGCCCGGTGCTGGTTAGCAAGACCGCAGTGATCGAACCCAAGAACGAGAAAAAAGAAAACTAGAGCGACGGCATGTCCGGTTGATGCAAAGCCCGTCCGTTGCCGGACGGGCTTTGCTTTTTATACACATCAAACAGGCCATTCCTGCGATGTCTCGCATGTGAGTGCCCTACCCCTCAACGTCCTTTGTCAACACTTCCAGCAGCATGAACGACGACCAGCTCCTTCGCTACTCCCGGCATATCCTGCTTGACGAGATAGACATCGAAGGCCAGGAAAAACTCCTGGCCTCTCACGTACTTGTCATAGGCGCGGGTGGACTGGGCTCCCCGGTCGCGCTTTATCTGGGCAGCGCCGGTGTGGGCCGCATCACCGTGGTCGACGATGACCGTGTCGATGTCACCAACCTCCAGCGACAGATTGCCCACACCGTGTCACGTATCGGTGAACTCAAGGCGGTGTCGGTGGTGCAAGCCGTCGCCGCCCTGAATCCGGATATCGATGTCGTCCCGGTGGTGCAAAGAGCAGACGATGCCTTGCTCGATCAACTTGTGCCGCAGGCGGACCTGGTGCTGGACTGCACAGACAACTTTGCGACCCGGCACGTCATCAACCGGGCTTGCGTCAGGCATCGCAAGCCGCTCATTTCAGGTGCAGCCATTCGGTTTGACGGTCAAATCACGGTTTACGACCCACGCATCCCCGGATCGCCATGCTATGCATGCGTTTTTCCCGAATCAGTTTTGCCCCAGGAAGTCAGCTGCGCAACGATGGGCGTGTTTGCACCGTTGGTCGGCATCCTGGGCGCCATGCAAGCCGCCGAGGCCCTGAAGTTGCTGTGCGGCATCGGACAGGCGTTGACAGGTCGGCTGCTGATGCTGGATGTCAGGCGCATGGAGTGGCATCAGATGAAGCTGGTGCGCAACGAAGGGTGCACCGTCTGTGGAACCGGGAACCACAAAACTTCACCGGCTGGCGCGCATCCGTCCTGACCAGCCAACGAATTTTTAGCATGAAATTAGCCTATTTCGCATGATGCGCATGCGCTTTGAGCTATTGATTCAATAGCAAATTAGTGAATTGCCTTGTGGGGATTGCCAGCCAAACATCTTGTGCATCAAAGGCAAAACAGTGGTGCCGGCCTGCCGCCAGCTTACTTTTTGCTATTTGGTGATGCAGGCTGCGCGGCTTTGGCCAGCACGGCGCCACAGTCCGCATTTTCGCCCGGCCCGGTTTCAACCGTTGCTGCCAGGGCGAGCAAAGGGTTGATAGCCGCCAGGACCAGCGCAATGCCAACACGCCCTGCAAGGGCAGATGCCTCCGGCCCTGCTGTCGTCTTGGCAAAAGTCCCGCCGATCCGAAGCGGCGAACGCAGGCTCAGGATGCTCATGTCCTTGGGTTGTGGTTTGAACAGAACATCTAGGGTCTCGTTGGTCAGGCTGATCTGCCCTTGGCCTGTAATCAGGGTATCGCTGGTGTCGAGCACAATGGCGCGGCTGCTCATCAGACCCTGTTTCACATCAAAAGCTGCTGCCGCGCAGCGCAACTGAACCGTTTTGTCGCCACGCACCAAAAATTTGATGACCTCACCCCCATCCAGGCCCATGAACTCCAGCAGGATATTGCTGATCTCGCCCTTCCCCATAAGAATGGCCACGTCACCAGAGGCGGACCCGAGCATTTGCGCCACCGAATTGCCGCGGCCGGTCAGGTTGAACTGCCCGCTGAACTTGCCAAAACCCGCCTTGGTACTTTCCACGGCAGGAAACAGCTGGTTGAGTTGCAAGGCACGCACATCCAGTCGGGTGCTGATGGCCGCTGGGGCCACAGTCGAATCAATGCGGATGGTGCCAGCCACTGACCCACCCGCAACGCCCAGTGAAATGGGCTCCAGTCGCAAAACGCCGGCATTCAGTTTGACGTGAACGGAGCCTTTGTCGAGCGGCAATTCCTTGACATGCCGAATATCGGCAGCAGAGTAGGTAACGTCGGCATTCATGGCGTTGAGCCGGGTCACGTCCAGTGGCGTACGTGGCAACACCTTGCCCGGCGGCGTTGCGCTGGGCCCGGACTTGCTGTTGGCGCCAGAAGCCACTTTGCCATCTTTTGAACGAATCGCCGAATCAGCTTTCGATGAGGAAACGTCGGAAGGGGCCATGCCAATAACCGGTGCCAGATCCGCGAAGTCCATGACTTTTGATTGCACCTTGCCTGTCAATAGCGGCACGGTTGAAGACTGGTCAAAACTCAGGGCACCACTGAGGTCGGACTTCCCCAACAGCCCTTTGATCTGGGTCACAGCCCAGACCTTGTCTTTCTTGTCCAACTTTCCACTGAGTTTGTATGGTGGCGTGGCGGGCAGCACAACGCCGAGCAGACCGAACAAATCGTCGAGATTGTCGCCTTGCAGATCAAAAGTTGCATCGATGCCTGCCAGGTTTGCAACATCGTCGAGCGATCCTTTGGCCTTGAGCCGGGTCTTTCCGGCAACGACATTCACTTCAATGGGAAAAGAAGCGGTGACATCCTTGCTGAACTCCAAAACGCCGCCTGTACGTCCATTGGCCGTGAATGCGCCCTTGTTCCATTGCCCTGTGGCCTTGAAGCTTAAAGGCAAGTTATTGGCAGACTCTGGAGCCAATGCAAACTGGGTTGAGAGGTCAGCTCCCTGGGCCTTGGCAAGGTAGCTGACATGTCCCTGATCCACGACGAAAGAGCCAATTTGCGGCGCTGTTCCTTTCTCAGACGTGTCGCGCGAGAAGGCCCACGTTCTGCGGCCATCGGGCTCAATCTGCAGACCGATACGGGGCTCGGTCAGCTTGATGTTTGGCAACACAACTTTTCCAACAATAAGCGGGATCAAGCTGATGTCAAATTCAGCAGCCGTGGCCTTGAGCAAATAGGGCTCGCGCGCCCATTCCGGGTTTGCAATTTCGATGCCTTCTGCGTTCACCGTGGTGGTAAACCCCACGTTGACCGAAAGATGGCGCGTGATCTCAAAACGCCTGCCAAGTTGATCCGAAACATAGCGGTTGATGGGGCCACGCAGTAAATCCCAGGGGAAAAAGAAAACAACCAGCACCAACATCAGCAGGACAACGCCTGTGCCAATCAACCAATGGCGAAGTTTTGGGGATTTGCTGAGGAAAGTGTTCATGCGGTCGTGAGGAAAAAAACGTTAGGCAAGACAGTCAGGCAATTTCTGACAATGTACAAAATCGGCTGAAAAACGGATGTGACTATGCGGGGATCAACCCGTTGACTATCATCCTGTTACAAGCTTTTAGGCAGTCGGGAAATGTGATCAAAGAATGTCGGCACGTGCCTACATCGCCATCACACCCAATCATCGAAAAACCCCTACAAATACAAGCCAGGGCGGCTGGCACAATCATGCTTCAAATCGAAGATACATTAGGAAACAAGACAGGCTGGCATGACCGGCTTTTGCTGGCCGCACCGGCGGGCCTTTCGCAACTCACACCGAAATCCTGCCTACGTTAAATGGATATGAGCCGTGAGATTGAAAACATACATTGTCGAAGACAACCCCACCATACGTGAAAACCTGATTGGTACGTTGGAGGAACTCGCGTGTGTAGCGGCCGTGGGGACAGCCGAGACTGAAAATGACGGCAAGGCCTGGCTCAACGCCAATCGACTGGATTGGGATCTGGCAATTGTCGATTTGTTTTTAAAGCAAGGGAGCGGCCTGGGCGTGCTTGCAGCTTGTCAAGGCCGCTCGCCGGCTCAAAAAGTGGTGGTTCTGAGCAATTACGCCACAGCCGATATTCGTCAAAGGTGCGCGCAGCTCGGCGTCGATGCGGTATTTGACAAATCAAACGAGATTGACGCTCTGGTGGACTACTGCCTGCAGCAAAAAAGCAGTCTTGATGCAACAAGATGAGTGTTGTGGACGAGTTCGTGAATCCTCAGGTTTTTATTACTGAGTCATCAAGACCACCAATTCCACCTAAGTTCGTTTGCATCGCTGGCTGGCCCGCCGGGCCAGCGACAAATCAAGGTTTTCTGTAGTCAGTCGATCAGTTTGTTTTTCAAAGCGTAATAGGTCAAATCGCTGTTGGAGGCCAGACTCATTTTCTCCATCACTCGTGTGCGGTATGTGCTGACTGTTTTAACGCTGAGTGAAAGGGCTTTTGCAATATCGCCTGCAGTTTCACCTTTGGCCAGCTTGAGGAAAACCTGAAACTCCCTTTCGGACAGCTGCTCGTGGGCCGCAACATCTTTTGGTCGGTTCAATTGTTGTGCAAGCAACTCGGCCACGGCTGCCGTGATGTAGCGCTTGCCCAGGGAAATCACTCGGATCGCATCAACAATCTCGGAGGGATCGCATTCCTTGTTGAGGTAGCCGCTGGCGCCCTGACGAATCAGATTGACAGCGTAATGCTCTTCCGGATAGCCGCTTAAAATCAGGATCCCCACATCGGGCGCCTTCGCACGAATCATGGCCAGCGCATCAATTCCGCTTTGACCCGGCATGGACAAATCCATGACAAGTATGTCCAGCTCGACATTGCGAACCAGGTCGATTGCCTCACGCCCACTTGCCGCTTCACCCACAACGCGCAAGTCCACCTGATCCGAAAAAAACTGTTTCAGTCCCGACCGCACAATGGCATGGTCATCCACAATCCCAATTTTTATCATGTTGCTAACTTTCTATAAAACCTGTGCCGCCCGGCCAAGCTGTCAAAAAACAGCGCCAAGGCAAAAACAGCTGTCTTGATTATCGCTTCTCATTATTGACGAGTTATCCAAACCAGTACCCCAGGGGAGTTAGTCTTGAAAAAATTTGCTGCGTTGAAAACTGCCCTCAGCCTGCCCCTGGCCATTTTGGCCGCCGCTTTCATGATTTTCATCAACGAAGCAAGTTTCCAGCAATCCACCAAGGCTGTTGGCAACATGGAAAAGGCTCAGCAGACACGCAGTGCCATTACCGGTCTGGTGCGCCAGGTTCTGGACGCAGAAACCGGACAGCGCGGGTACCTGCTGACGGGCGATCCACGTTATTTGGAACCTTACAACGATGCTGTGGGTGACATCACTGAAAACCTCAACGTTTTGCAGCAGATTTTTGCTTCGCAACCTGCCCTGATCCCCGAGTTTGACACCTTGTCGCGTCACGTGTCGCGCAAAATGGCCGAAATGGACCTGAGCGTTCGCATGCGCAAGGAGGGCAATGACGACGGCTGGAAATTTGTGCTGACCACCGATGTAGGCAAGGAAGAAATGGAAGCCATCCGGAGTCAATCAGACAAGCTGTCCGCCAGCAGCATTCAGCAAATGGAACAAGGCCAGGCACAAGTCAGAAAAGCGCTGCAGCTTTCACGCATCGGCATTGCCGCCACCGCACTTGTCGGATTGTTTGCTTTCTACATGTATCTCATGCAAAACAAGGCATTGCTGGCTTCAGGCCAGCGCGAGCAGGAAACACTGGAGCGTGAGCGGGACCTGCTGGAAAAACAGGTCAGAGAACGAACCGCAAGTCTGGCGGAACTGGCAACCCACCTGCAAAACGTTCGTGAGGATGAACGCGGGCATCTGGCGCGAGAGCTGCACGATGAACTCGGCGCGCTCCTGACGGCAGCGAAACTCGATGTGGCACGGCTCAAATCCAGGCTTGCTGACAATTTGCCAGAGGCCTTGGAACGGCTCGAGCATCTGACCAGCACGCTCAACACCGGAATTGCCTTGAAACGACGAATTGTCGAAGACCTTCGACCTTCTTCGCTTTCCCATTTGGGCTTGGTGGCATCGCTTGAAATCCTGGCTCGAGAATTTGAGGAAAGGTCGGGACTTGCGATCACCACCGACCTTGAAACCGTTGAACTGGGTGGATCGGTCCAGCTCACGGTTTACCGACTGGTTCAGGAATCCTTGACCAATATTGCCAAATATGCAAATGCCACCCAGGTGGAAATCAGTGTGCACAACTTCGAAAGTTTTATCACGGTGGATGTAACGGACAACGGCAAGGGCTTCAAGCTGGAAAGCATTGGGCCGGGAAGTCACGGCCTCGCCGGGATGCGCCATCGGGTTGAGGCGGCAGGCGGAAAATTGACAGTCGCCAGTGCTGAAAACAGAGGCACTCAGGTTGGTGCGGTTTTGCCCAAGTCCCATTGAAGCAGCAGAAGGACCTGGTTCAGTTGCAACCCCTTGAAGAAGTAAGCTTCACGTTACAAAATGTCATCCTTTTCCTACAAGTTATTAACCCAGACCCTGACAGGGCTTTAGGTCACAAGCCGATGGGAAAAAACTGGTTGTGGTGCGAACCTATTACAAGAGTTTCAAGAAGCACTTTTCCATGAGCCAAGCCAATACCGAGAAGTTCAAATGCTTCACTATTCCGTTATTTCTTGACCATCCCATTCAAGGTAGTCGTTTAGGATTTGGAGAAAATGCCGCAGGTGTTGTATGGACACCAAAAATGGCCTTCTTACCGTTCGCTATCATGGCCATCGTCAATTTTTTCCAAGTTGGAACGCAAAGAATCAGTTCCCAACCCAGCAGTAGCTTCAAGTTAGCCGCTTTTTCTCTCACTATTTCATCATTCATTAAGGAAAAAACATGAACACAAATACACCTTCCAACATGGCGCGGGATGCGGTTCCAGCAATGCAGAAAGCGTCGGACGACATGATGAGTTCAGCAGG
>JBBSRS010000137.1:0-6937 GCA_038242795.1 Burkholderiales bacterium | reverse complement strand
GCTGTTGCCGGTTAGAAACCTGCAGGTTTGGCGGCAGGGACCATGGCACCTGTCCCTATAATCTCGCCGTGCCTTACCAACCCCATTCCCGCCCGACACTTGCCGTATGGGCACGCCTGGCCGCCTGGCTGAGTTTTCTCGCCGTGCTGTCGGCGTTGTGGGCACCGGTGTCAGCGCTGGCGCAGGATGTGCGCAGCGGCCAGTTGAGCGGAATTTGCAGCGTCAACACCCACCTGGCCAGCGCTGCCGATGCGGGCCTGGATGATGCGCCGCCGGCTGGCGGGCACTGCAATTTGTGCGCCTCGCTGGGCTGGGCGTCGCCGCCGCTGGCGGTGCTGGCCATTCCCACCTTTCCCGGCCTGCAGGTGGCCAAAGCTGATGTTCCGGCGGATCTGACCCCCGCCATCCCCGGGCTGCCTTTCAGCTGCGGGCCTCCTGCACTGTGAACTGATCCGCCTCTGTCGAGGCACTTCAGCCTGACCGAATTCGCGTCAGGCTGGCTGGCACCACACTGGGCAAATACTCGCCACCCGTACCAGAGCGGCTGCACCTTCAGCGTGCGTTTTACCTGGCAAATCGGTAAGCCCCTGTCTCCACGAATTGACGCGGACGAACTGAAGTTGGGCTGTGAACCTTCCTGCCAGCCAATATTTCAATCTGTCCAGTAAATTGACCATGAAATCCTCATTTGCTTCAAAAACAATAGCTGCCAGCGCAATCTGCATGCTGGCGATGCCCGCTTTTTCTCATATTGTTCTGGACACCCCAACAGCCCCGGCCGGCAGCAACTACAAAGCCGTCTTCCAGGTTGGCCACGGTTGCCAGGGCGCGGCGACCACCGGCATCACGGTGTGGATTCCTGCCGGTTTTCAGGGCGCCAAGCCCTACCCGAAAGCCGGCTGGACGCTGGCCGTGAAACAGGAAAAACTCGCCAAACCCCATGACAACCATGGCAAGCCGGTCACCGAAGACGTGAGCGTGGTCAACTGGACGGCGGTCAGCAAGGACGCGGCGTTGCAGGATGCCTTTTTTGACGACTTCATGCTGCGCGGAAAACTTCCCGAGACCGCCGGGCCACTGTGGTTCAAGGTGTTGCAAACCTGCGAAAAGGGCAGCCTGGACTGGAGCGATGTTCCGGCCGCAGACGCATCCTCAAAAGGATTGAAATTTCCGGCGCTCTTGCTGGAAGTCACTGGTCCTGAAACTGCCGGTGCTGCAGATTCTGCCCCGGCGCATGCCCCTGGCGCGCATCAGCACTGATTCCTGTCCAGACGGAAATAATTCCGTGCTGAATTTTTTTAACCTTGCCTTGAGAGACTCCCATGAAATTCAAACTGTTGACCGCTACCTTGCTGCTGGCCGGCGGCGCTTTGCACGCCCAAACTGTTGACGTCAGCGACGCCTGGGCCCGCGCCACCGTGCCGGGCCAGAAAGGCACGGGTGCCTTCATGCGCATCACCGCCAGGGACGGTGCCCGACTGGTCGGCGTTTCCTCGCCCGTGGCCGGCGTGGCGGAAGTGCATGAAATGAAGATGGACAACGACATCATGAAAATGCGTGCCGTGCCCGTGCTGGAACTTCCGGCGGGTCAAACCGTGCAGCTCAGGCCTGGCGGCTACCATGTCATGCTGATGGACCTGAAGCAGCCCTTGCCCAAGGGCAGCACGGTGCCGCTGACGCTGCGCCTGCAGGATGCCCAGGGCGTGGAAACCCGTCTGGAGGTCAGCGTGCCTGTCAGCACGGCGGCGCCGGCAGGGAGCGCAACAGGCAACGCGGCAGTCCACGGCGCGCACAAATAACGCAATGCGTGCAGCAGGGTGGAATTGGAAGGCAGATGAGACCCTGGGCGCTGGCGCAGACGGGTGTCACTGCGTGTTTTCACGGGCCTTGACGCTGATGAAAACTTGACCTGCGTCATGACTTGCAGGCCGCATACAGGGCATGCTGTGCGCTCGTCATAAAAATTTCAGGAGACTGCCATCAAACACACCAGCCTGCAAATCATCCGCGACGAACATTCGTCGCTGGCCGCCATGCTCCGCTCCATGGGCATGATGATTGAACGTGGCCCCGGAGACAATCCGGAGCAGTTTTTCGACGTGCTGCGCGCCATGCTGTTCTACATCGACGAGTTTCCCGAGCGTCTGCACCATCCGAAAGAGTCGGACCTGCTGTTCCCGCGCGTCGTCCGGGCAGCGCCGTCGGTCATGGCCGCGGTGCAGCGGCTTGAAAGCGACCACATGAACGGTGAAAAGGCCGTTCGCGAACTGCAGCACCTGCTGCTGGCCTGGGAACTGCTGGGCGAGCCGCGCCGGTCCGCGTTCACCGCGCAGTGCAAGCAGTACATCACCTTTTATCTTGAGCACATGCGGCTTGAGGAAACCGTGATCCTGCCGGAAGCTGAAAAGGTGCTGACCGATGCCGACTGGAAGGAGCTGGATGCGGCGTTTGAAAAGAACTGCGATCCGCTGACCGGCAAGTACCCGCCCGATCCGTCCTATGACCGCCTGTTCACGCGCATCGTGATGCGCGCACCGGCGCCGATCGGGCTGGGCAGCAGCTGATTCGTGCGGGCCGCGCAAGGGCTGTCGCCGGGGCCATGGGACATTCTTTGAAATTCAAGGAAAATAATGCGCTTGCGCTTGTCTAGACTGCGCGGGCCGCTATGAAAAAAGAAGCATTCTTGATGCCTGCCACAGTCATCGCGAGCGAGCCCGCCACATGCATCAGCGCGACGCCTGCCGCCATGCCGTAGCGGGCTTCGAGCAGGTAATCCACGACTTCCGCCGAGAAGGTCGAAAACGTCGTCAGCCCGCCCAGAAAGCCGGTGATCAACACCAGGCGCCAGACCGGGTCGATCTGCGGAATGGCCTGGAACACCGCGATTGCGATGCCGATCAGGTAGCCGCCCAGCAGATTGGCCGCCAGCGTTCCCCAGGGAATCAGGCCGCCGGGCGACAGCCACAGCGCCAGGCCCCAGCGGGACAATGCGCCCACCGAGGCGCCGATACAAATGGCCAGCACCGCGCCCATCGCGTCAGTTGGCCATTTTTTGCGGCAGCCAGGTGACGATGCCGGGGAAAACGTAAATCAACGCCACCGCTGCGCACATCAGCAAAAACATGGGCATGGTGACCTTGGCTATCCAGGTGAGCTGACGCCCGGTCATGCCCTGCAGCACGAACAGGTTGAAGCCGACCGGCGGCGTGATCTGCGCCATCTCGACCACCAGCACGACGAAAATGCCGAACCAGATCGGGTCGATGCCCGCCGCCTGCACCGTGGGCGTGAGCACGCCCATGGTCAGCACCACCATCGAGATGCCGTCCAGGAAGCAGCCCAGGATGATGAAGAACACCGCCAGCGCCACGATCAGTTGCGCCCGGCTCAGGCCCAGCGTGCCGATCCATTCGGCCAGGTGCCGGGGCAGGCCGACATAGCCCATGGCGAGTGTCAAAAACGCGGCGCCCGCCAGAATCAGCCCGATCATGCAGTACAGCCGGGTGGCGCCCATGAGCGCATCGCGAAACGTCGCCCAGTTCATCGACCCCTGCAGCGTCGACAGCACCAGCGCGCCGACCACGCCGACGGCCGCCGCCTCGGTCGCCGTGGCCACACCGGAATAGATCGAGCCCAGCACGGCGGCAATCAACAGCACCACCGGAATCAGGCTGCGCGAACTGGCAAGCTTTTGCATGAAGGTGGTCTGGCCATCGGCGGCGGGCACCTGTTCAGGGTGGCGCAGCGCCCAGAACATGATGTAGCCCGAGAACAGCACGGCCAGCAGCAGCCCTGGAAACACGCCGGCGATGAAGAGCTTGGAAATTGACACCTCGGCGGCCACGCCGTAGACAATCATGATGATCGACGGCGGAATCAGCAGTCCCAGCGTGCTGGCGCCGGCCAGCGTGCCGACGACCATGTGCTCGGGATAGCCGCGCCGCGTCAGTTCGGGCAGCGTCATCTTGCCAATGGTGGCGCAGGTGGCGGCGCTCGACCCCGACACAGCGGCAAAAATCGTGCAGCCGATCACGTTGGTGTGCAGCAGCCGCCCCGGCAGGGCCTGCACCCACGGCGCCAGCCCCTTGAACATGTCCTGGCTCAGCCGGGTGCGAAACAGGATTTCGCCCATCCAGATGAAGAGCGGCAGGGCGGTCAGCGTCCAGCTCGAAGACGAGCCCCAGACCGTCACGGCCATGGCGTCGCCGGCCGGGCGCGAGGAAAACAGCGTCACCGCCAGCCACGCCACGCCGGTCAGGCTCAAGCCGACCCAGACGCCGCTGCCCAGGATCAGCAACAAGGCCGCCAGCAGGGCGGCGGTGATGGCAAGGTCGTTCATGAAAAGGCGCTTGTGGGGTGAAAGTGGATCGGTTTATTCATTGCGCAACGCTTCGGCGCTGTTGTAGGCCACGCGCTTGCCGGTGATTTCAAGCACCAGCTCATCGACAAAGGCAATCGCCAGGATCACCGCGCCCACCGCCATGCCAAGTTGCGGAATCCACAGCGGCGTGGCGTCGCTTGACGTGGAGATGTCGTGAAAGCTGTGGGACTGCCAGGCCAGGCGGCAGCAGTAATACGCAAACATCGCCGTCAGCACGGTGGCAAACCCCAACGCCCACAACTCCAGCCCTTTTTTCCAGCGCCCGGTCAGCGCCCCCAGAATCAGCGTCACCCGGATGTGCTCGCCGCGTTTCAAGGTGTGGGCCAGCGCCAGAAAGCCGCTGGCCGCCATCAGGTAGCCGGCGTAGGCATCGGTGCCCGGCACATGGAAATTGAGCTGCCGGCTGACGATGGACAGCACCACCATCGCCAGCAGACCGACGATGCACAGCGCGGCCAGCCCGGCGGCGCCGTTGTACAGGGCATCGAGCGCTTTTCGCATCAAACGCATCCGCCGTGCTTCAGGACTTGTTGAACGCGTCGATCAGCGCCTTGCCCTCGGGGCCGGCTTTTTCCAGCCATTCCTTGAGCATCACGTCGCCGACCTTCTTCATGTCGGCCTTGAGCTGCGGCGACGGCGGCATGACGCTCATTCCGTTGGCCTTGAGTTTTTCGAGCGAATCGGCATTGGTCTTCTTCGATGCGGCCAGGCCGCGCACTTCGGCGTCGGCCGCAGCCTTGAGCACCGCCTGCTTTGTGGGTGCGTCGAGCGCATCGAAAGCGGCCTTGTTGACGATGACCGCATTTTTCGGCAGCCAGGCCTGGGTGTCGTAGAAATACTTCAGGCTTTCATAGGTCTTGGTGTCCATGCCGGTGGAGCCGGAGGACATGTACGACTCGATCACGCCGGTGGCCATGGCCTGCGACAACTCGGCGGCCTGCACGGTGACCGGCTGGGCGCCCACCAGCTCGGCGATGCGCGCGGTGGACGGGCTGTAGGCGCGCCATTTCACGCCCTTGAGGTCAGCGCCAGAATTGATCGCTTTCTTGGCAAAAATGCCCTGGGTGGGCCAAGGCACCGTGTACAGCAGCGCCATGCCCTGCTCGGCCAGCTTTTTTTCCAGGAAGGGTTTTTGCGCCTTGGCGAGTTTTTGCGACTCGTCGTAACTGTCGGCCAGGAAAGGCAGTCCGTCCACGCCGAACAATGGCCACTCGTTCTGGAAATTGACCAGCAGGATTTCACCGGCCTGCGCCTGCCCGCCCTGCACGGCACGCTTGATTTCCGGTGCCTTGAACAGCGAGCCGTTGGCATGCACCGTGATTTTCAGCTTGCCGGCGCTGGCCTTGTCGACGTCGGCGGCAAACTGCACCAGGTTTTCGCTGTGAAAATTGGTCGCCGGGTAGGCGGCGGGCAGGTCCCATTTGGTTTGGGCAAAAGCCGCACCGCCGGCCAGGGCCAGGGTCAGCGCGGCTGCGGTGGTGGTCAGTGCAAACAAGCGACGTTTCATAAAGGCTCCAGTGGGTGAATGGCAAAGTCGGCAGCTAAATGTAATGGGCATTTGGGGGCAAAGACTGGGTGTTTTCCCTGAATGTCAACAAATTGTTGATGAATTGTGATTTAACTGCCTACAATTTATCCATGCAACAAAGATGCCAGCCTGGAGCCTGCCCGCCATGAAAAAAACCGACCTCCCGGCGCTCCGGGCCACGCCCGCTTCTTCCATCGTCTCCTCGGCGCACCTGGTGTCGCCGCGCAGCGCCGAGATGAGCGAGTTCGAGTTCGGCCTGATCGTGGCGGGCAATGCCTTTCACCGCTGGGTGGTGCACTGCATGAGTGCGGCCGGCCTGCCAGACCTGACGCCGCTGGATGTGCTGGTGCTGCACCATGTCACGCACCGCGCGCGCAACAAGCGGCTGGCCGACATCTGCTTCATCATGAATGTCGAAGACACGCACCTGATCAACTACTCACTCAAGAAGCTGCAGAACCTGGGCGTGGTGGTGTCCAGCAAAAGCGGCAAGGACGTGACCTATGCCTGCACCGACACAGGGCTGGACCATGTGATGCGTTACCGCGAAATCCGCGAATCGTGCCTGATCGACGCGCTCAACGCCGACGACGGGCTGAACCGCGACATTGGCGAGCTGGCGCGCCTGCTGCGCCTGCTGTCGGGCATCTACGACCAGGCGGCGCGCTCGGCCGCCAGCCTCTGATTTTTTCACCCTTTCTTCCTTTTTACCTTCTGGGCACCTCATGGAAAAAAATGGCACCAAGCGCTGGCAGTTCTGGATCGACCGGGGCGGCACCTTCACCGACGTGGTCGGCAAGCGGCCTGACGGCTCGCTGGTCACGCACAAGCTGCTGAGCGAAAACCCCGAGCAATACCGCGACGCGGCCGTTGCCGGCATCCGCCACCTGCTGGGTTTGAAGGCCGGCGAACCGGTCAGTGCCGAGGTGGTCGAGTGCGTGAAGATGGGCACCACGGTCGCCACCAACGCACTGCTGGAGCGCAAGGGCGAGCCGACGCTGCTCATCACCACCCGGGGATTCAGGGAT
>JBBSRS010000136.1:0-6940 GCA_038242795.1 Burkholderiales bacterium | reverse complement strand
GATCAGGGTGGTGTGCATGGGGTTCAGCCGATGGCTTCGTCAAGGTGGCGGATCAGCCGGTCGATTTCCTGCGCGGTGTTGTAGTGCGCCATCGACACCCGCACCACGCCGCCCTGGCTTTGCAGCCCGAGCGCTTCGATCAGGCGCTTGGCGTAAAAGTCGCCAAAGCGGATGCCGATGTTGAAACGGTCCAGGTGGCGCACGATGGATTCGGAGGGGCGGCCTTTGACCATGAAGCTGATGGTCGGAACGCGCTCGCCCGAGGTCGGCGCCGGCAGGCCGATGATGCGAACGCCGGCTTTGGTGCGCAGGTAAGACAGCAGCCGCTCGGCCAGCCGGTCTTCATGGTGCTCGAACAGGTCGAACGCGGCCTGCATCCGCTGGCGCGGGCTGCCCGTGGCGCCGTGCGCCGTGCCCATGGCGCATAAATAGTCGGAAATGCCCATGCAGCCATACGACAGTTCGTAATTCACATTGCCGGGCTGCAGCTTGTAGGGCAGCACTTCGGGGCCGATGAAGTAGTGGTTCAGGCTGGGCAGCGGCAAGAGCATGTCGCGTTGGCCCCAGAGCACGGCAAAGTGCGGGCCGAAGACCTTGTAGAAGCTGAACACATAGGCATCTGCACCGCTGGCCTGCACATCGACCAGGCGGTGCGGCGCATAGGCCACGGCATCGACCAGCAGCCGCGCACCGGCCTGGTGCACCAGCTCGGCCACCTTTGCCACCGGGTTGACAGTGCCCAGGATGTTGGACGCATGCGTAATGGCCACCCAGCGGGTGCGCGGGCTCAGGAGCTTTTGCAGGTCTGCCAGGTCCAGCGCCAGCGAGTCGAGGTTGACATTCCAGAATCGGATGACGGCTCCGGCTTTTTCCAGCCGCGTCCAGCAGCCGATGTTGGCCTCGTGGTCGGTGTTGGTGACGATGATCTCGTCGCCCGGCTGGATGCCCGGCAGCAGGGCCTGCGTGAACATGAACATCAGGCTGGTGGACGCGCTGCCCATCACGACTTCGTCTTCGTGCGCGGCATTGATCAGCTGGGCCACCGAACGCCGCGCCGCGATGACGCGCTCGCCGGCCGCGACCGACTCGGAATAGCTCGCGCCCAGCTGCACGCTGCTCTTCAGCAGGTAGTCGCGTACCCGGTCGGCCACGCGGGCCAGCACCTGCGAGCCGCCGGCGTTGTCCAGGTAGGTGTAGCCGCTGGCCAGCCCCGGAAATTCGGCGCGCACCAGGTCAAGGTTCAGTTCGGTTTTCAAGGGGCTCATAGGGATATGCTTCTGTTTCAATGGTTGACGATGGCCTGCAGGAAGGCTTGGGTGCGCACTTCCCGGGGGTGGGTGAAGAATTCCGCGGGCGGGCCCTGTTCGATGACGCGGCCGGATTCCATGAAGATGACCCGGTCGGCCACACGGCGGGCAAAGCCCATCTCATGGGTGACGATGACCATGGTCACGCCGGACTTCGCCAGGCTCTGCATCACGTCGAGCACCTCGCCGACCATTTCCGGGTCGAGCGCGGAGGTGGGCTCGTCAAACAGCAACACTTTCGGCTCCAGCGCCAGCGCGCGGGCAATGGCCACGCGCTGCTGCTGGCCACCCGAGAGTTGCGCCGGCAGTTTGTGCGCATGGTCGGCCAAGCCCACTTTGGCCAGCAGTTCGGCGGCTCGCTGGTCGGCATTTGCCCGGCTCAATTTGCGCACGCGCAACGGCCCCAGGGCCACATTGCGCAAGGCCGTCAGGTGCGGAAAGAGGTTGAAACTTTGAAACACCATGCCGACTTCGGCGCGCACCTGCGCCAGGGTCTTGCCGCGCACCACCGGCTGGCCGTCGACGCAAATCTCGCCCTGCTGGTAGTCCTCCAGCAAATTGATGCAGCGGATCAGCGTGGACTTGCCCGAGCCCGACGGACCCACGACGACGACGACCTCGCCCTCGGCAATGTCGAGGTTGATGTCGTGCAGTGCAATGAAGTCGCCATAGCGCTTTTGCAACTGGCTGATGCGGATCAGCGGCGCCGTGGCAGTGGCAGGCGACAGTGTGCCGGGTCGAAGTGAAGTGTCTGGGGTCATCGTGTGGCGGCGCGGTGGCGCGCTTCAAAATAGCCGACCAGCCGCACCAGCGGCAGCAGCAAGAGCAGGTACAGCACGGCAGCGCCGATCAGCGGCGTCGGGTTGGCGGCCAGGGCCTGCGCCTGCGTGGCCTGCTTGAGGAGGTCGGGCATGGCCACGACCGATGCCAGCGCCGTGTCCTTCAGCACATTGATGCAGTTGCTGGTCAGCGGCGGCACCACGATGCGCAAGGCCTGCGGCAGCACCACATCGCGCATCGTGTCCAGAAAATTCAGGCCCATGGCTTCGGACGCCTCGAACTGCCCCTTGGGCAAGGCCTCAATGCCCGAGCGGAAAATTTCGGCGGTGTAGGCGGCCGACACCAGGGAAAGCGTCAGCACCGTCGAGGCGAACGACGACAGGCGCACGCCGACGAAGGGCAGGGCGTAGTACACCAACACCAGCAGCACCAGGATCGGAATGGAGCGAAACACATCGAGGTAGATGCGGGCCGTGCCGCGCACGGGCAACGGGCCGTACAGCCTGAGCAACGCCAGCAGCAGCCCGCCGACCAGGCCCAACACGATGCTCAATGCGCCCAGCATCACGGTGATGCCCAGGCCTTGCATCAGCATCGGCAGCGCGCCGCGCAACACGCTCCAGTTGAAAAAAGTGTCGATCAAATTCATGCGGAGGGGCCTGCCTTGCGTTTCGTGTCGTTGCGGATTCAGGAAAAAGACTATTCAGGCAGTCCAGCCGTCGGGCTGGCTGCCCTGCGGGTTGACGCGCACCGGCTGGATTGAATCGCCGATGGCGAGGCGGCTTACAGCTTGGGAACGTCCACGACCTTGACGCTGGAAGAGTCAGCCGGTGGCAGGGTGCCAAACCATTTCTGGTGGGTTTTCGACACGAAGCCGTCTTTTTTCATTTCCGTCAGGATCTCGTTGAGCCGGGCGCCTTCGGGCCAGTTCTTCGCCGTCATGAAGGAATAACGCTCGCCGGTGGGAATGCGCGCGGCAATGCGGTATTGCGGCTTGTCCTTGATGTAGTACTCCACCGAAGGAATGTCGCTGAGGTAGCCATCGATGCGGCCGGCCGCCAGATCCAGCATGGCGGGTGACAGGCCTTCATAGCGGGTGATCGTGGCGATCTTGTACTTGGTGGTGTTTTGCGTGGCGAACATGTCGCCAGTGGAGCCGGTGTCCACGCCAATGGTCTTGCCGGCAATGTCTTCCAGTCGGTTGATCTTGGTCGCTTTCAGCACCGACAAGGACTGGTCGCTGTCGTAGTAAGGCTGGGTAAAAGCCACCGATTCCAGGCGCTTGGGCGTGATGGTGATGGACGACACCCCGATCTGGATGCGACCCGACTGCACCGCCGAGAAGAGGCCGTTGAAGGGAATGTTTTCAATCTGCACAGTCTTGCCGGCGCGTCGGGCCGCTTCGTTCACCATGTCAATTTCAAAGCCGACAATCTTGCCGCTGGCATCCTGGAATTCCCAGGGCACGTTGCCGACGTTGGCGCCTACCGTCCAGTCAGCGGCAAAAGCCGGAATGGCAGCCGAAGCTGCCAGGGTGAGCATTGCGGCGCAAAGTTTGAATTTCATGCTGTCTGACTCCGGTGAAGGAAAAACGGTGGAAAGGGCAAGAGACCGGCATGGCAAGAGCAGAAAAGCTGTCCGGTTGGCCACCACTCTAGCAGAGTAAATTATTTGATTCAATAAATTTTTAAAATGAATTATTTGTGCCAAAGTGGTGCGCTGCAGTGCCCCTGTTGCCCGATTTTGTGCACCTATTTGAAGCAATTGTGGTGGCGATTGCCCATGGAATTTGCCTGCAAACCAAATGCAAAGTCGGGCGAATCGGAAAGGTTGACCAAGGCGAGCGACCCTTCCACCGCAAAGGCCGATTTTCCAGACAGGCCAACAATCCGGTCAGTGATCGTTACAGCGCGTCATGTGCACAAAAGCGGGAATCCAGATGCAATGGATTCTTCAATCCGCATGGCGGGATTTCGTTCTGCGTGGCAACGACAAAAAACAATTGCTCGGTAGACTACAAAGGGAAATGTCATTGGGTTGATTGCAAAAGAAACAGTCGACCCAGCAGCGTGCTGGCTGCTGGAGTGCAGGGCGCAGTCGGTTTAGGTGCCAAATAGCACGTTGACTCAGATGCAGCCTACGCAAGCAGCTATGAAATCAGTGGTAAAACTGACAAGCCGTTTTCAGTGCGTGGCAGAAGTCAAGGTGATTTCCCTGAAGGATTTACAGGTTGACCGGCCGGTTGCCTGCTGGCCAGGGGCTGAACGGAAAGGGAAGTTCTTCGCTTCCAAAGCTTTCAAATTCGGCGATCTGCAACAGGTAGCAACCCAGGCTGCGGCCCAGCTGCTGAAGGCGCAGGTTGGGCGTGCCGGTGGCAGCGGCCAGCACCCACTGCAACACGCAAAGAAACAGCAGGACCGTGGCCGCGAACTGGAAGGCTGCCGCCAGCAAAGCCATCAGCAGTGCCCTGACCCAAAGCTTGCGGGGCGGCGGCACTGTGCGCACGTCGTTGGACATGGGTGGCTTTCTAGCGCGTGATCAAAACGGGAATTTTCGCAATCGCCAGCACCTTGGCCGTCACGCTGCCCACCACCAGCCGCGCCAGGCCGGTGCGTCCGTGCGAACCCATCACGATCAGGTCGGCGCCTTCGTCCGTGGCGATCGTCACGATGCCTTCGGAGGCCGTCAGATCCTCCGAGATGCGGGTCGACAACGCCACCCGAGTGTCGCCCTGGCTGCACAGGTCGGCGACCTTGGCATGCGCCTGCGTGGCATGTTCATGGGCTGCGGACATGTATGACTGGAAACCCAGCGGATTGGATTCGCCGATGCCCAGGTAGGGATACGGATCGACCACGTAAAGCGATGTCAGCTGGGCGCCATGGGTGCGGGCCATGTCAACGGCGATTTGGGCGGCGTTTTCGGAAGCTGCGGAGCCGTCGGTGGCCAGGAGGATGTGCTTGAACATGCTGGGTTTCTTTCTTTGGTTTTTGAATTGGCTTGATTTGAAGAAATTCTGAAATTCCAGAAAGTCAAAACGGTCTTGTCCACCATGTCACAGGCACCCTGTAAGGTCAAGTCCTGATGGTTTGAAAGGGTTAATGCCGCCACCTTGAACTGTTCGGAAAGAATTGATTTGACAGCTGTTCGCCTGTATTTGGAGGCGTTGCCACCCATGTCACCGCGCGATTTTTCACGTTGCAGCACGGCAGATCATGGCCCTTTGCAGGGAGCTGTTGAAACGTTTTTCATTGTCTTGGCCATCAAGACCCCCTGCCAGGCCAGCCAGTGGAAGCACCGCGTGCCGGTCAATTTCAGTTTGGCACTGGCTTCTGGTGGACAGGACAACCCTCTGGGGTTGAACGGCAATTCCATTCCCCTTCTCAACCCCACGCCACCAAAAAGCCTCGAACGGCGTCACTGTCTTCGGCAACTCACCGCAGTTCCCGTCGGGCATCTACTCGCCCATGCGGCCAACCCTGTCTGGATCAGACCGGCCAGACAGTCACTTCCCGGTGCAGCCGCTCCACATCTGCGGCCTGGCACAGCGCGGTGCCCGGCGCAAGCAGCGCGGCTGCGCCCGCGGCCATGCCATAGCAAAAGGCTTGATTCAGTGGTTCGTGCCGGTTCAGCGCCCAGAGCAGGCCGCCGACAAAGCTGTCGCCCGCACCAATCGAGCTGGCGACTTTCACCGGCAGGCTGCGTGCGCGCAGTGCCCTGTCGGCCGTCACCAGCAAGGCGCCGTCTTCGCCCAGTGACAGCGCCACCACCTGCGCCTGGCCAGCGCGAATGACCTGCAGCGCCGCCGCATGCCAGTCCTGTTCGGTATCCAGCGGGTGGCCGGTGAGTTCACGCAGTTCCCGAAGGCTGGGCTTGACCAGGTACACGCCTTCGGCCAGCGCCGCAGCCAGTGGCGGCCCCGAGCTGTCGAGCACCAGCCGGCTGCCGCGTTCGCGTGCCAGCCGGGCCAGCCGGGCGTGAAAATCAGCCGGCACGCCGGGTGGCAGGCTGCCGCTGGCCACCAGGTAAGCCGGCGACACCTGCAAACCTTCGACATGGCGCAGGCAGGCCTTCCACTCGTCGGGCGCCAGTTCAGGTCCGGGCAGCACAAAGCGATAGTCGCGTCCGCTGGACTGTTCGTGCACCGAAAAGCTCTCGCGCGTCTCGCCGGCAATCGCGATCGCATGGGTGGGTACCTGTTCCTGGTCGATGAGCTGCTGCAGCCGCTGCCCGTTCGCGCCCCCGGCCGGGTACAGCGCCAAGGCATCGCCGCCCAGCCGGTGCAGCACGCGTGCGACGTTGATGCCGCCGCCGCCGGGGTGCAGGATGGTGGCCGTGCAGCGCAGCTTGTGCGTGTCCATGACTTTGTCCGTCGACGTGGACACATCGAGCGCGGGGTTCATGGTGACGGTGAGGATGTCGGTCATGGCGGGCATTGGTTGGTTTTTCTGCATCGTAGCGTCTGCCCACCGGTTGATCCGCCTGTCTCTTTGGCTTCCATGCGGGCGTTGTCCAGCAGTTTCAATTCACCTGCCCTGGCTAACGTGCTGTCTCAAACCGGCATCAAGCCTTCAACTGCCGCGCCAGCAGCACGGCCACGTGCACCGCTTCACGCTGTGCGCCGTCCCTGATCTGGTGGCGGCAACTGGTGCCGTCGGCGACCACGATGGCGTCCGGCTGCTGGCGCACGGCGGGCAGCAGGCTGAGTTCGGCCATCTGCATCGACACCGCGTAATGGCTGGCCTCATAGCCGAAACTGCCCGCCATGCCGCAGCAGCTGGACTCAATCAGCTGGGGTTGTGCATCCGGAATCAGCCTGAGCACGTCCATGATCGGGCTGACCGCGCCAAAGG
>JBBSRS010000135.1:0-6955 GCA_038242795.1 Burkholderiales bacterium | reverse complement strand
GATTTCGTTGCAGGCATTGGCTGAGGCGAAATGGCGCGACTGCATCAGAAATGCCTGTGGAGCATGGGCCGGCGTGACAAGTTCTAGTTGCTCAAACTGCCAGCACAAATCACCTGCGCATCAAAGTGCGTTCCTTGGCGCGAGTAGTCGCTGTCGGTCACGCGGTATCCGGAAACCGTTTCCACGGCTTGCCGAAGAGATGCCGTTCTCGCGGAAGTTTCTTCAAAAATGCCTGGGCTGCCAGTCGCGCTGGCGGTCCAGGTGCCTTCAGTCATTTGCCTGATGCTGTAAGTTTCCCCATTTACATTGACCAAACGGGATTGGGGCACTTCTGGCGCTGGAAGCAGGGTGCTGCAGCCACTGATCCCGAGGACGAGCACGGCCATTGCCCCGGGTATGCACTGTTTCATGAAGGGTCGGCTTTGGCTGCCATGGCGGCGGACAGCCAATCTCTGGCGTGGATAGCCGGCTGGACATGGTCAGCCGTGTGCTGCGCCTTCGGCTTGGGCACCGTCGGTGCGGGCGTCGGCAGCTTGGCATCCGGACAACCTGACAGCATCAAGGCTGCAAATGCCAGTGGCACTACTAAAAAATTACGTTTCATCTTCGGTTTCTCCAGGCGCAGATCTTCTGCAGCGCCAAATCATAGGCGGTCATCTTCTGGTTGGCGAGGGCCAAAGCCGATTTTGAAGCCAGGATGTAAAAGCGTGAAGGCCTGCTTGGCCAGCATCGAAACTTCATGGATGTTATGAGCAAGATTGCACTTATATCTTTTTTGTCCATCGCAAATGCACTGTCGAACCGTCGTTCCAGCCCAGATTACGAACGGGCGTGCAGCACACCATGGGTGGTCAACCTGCGGCATCATCTAACCGACAACTGGGTTTGGATTCGACTTTTTGAGCCTTTGCAGTCACAGAAGATGTCTTCCCATGGTCCCGCGATGTCCCGATCGTTCGATGCGGCCAGGGGTGGCATCTTCAAACCGCCGGCGTTCAGGCCGTTTTACGGTTGCCGCTTGGCGAGTGTGGCGACGAGTCGTCTGCGCCCTCACGCGTTAACTTCTTTTTCTTTGCCGGCAACGCCCGTGCCCTGGGTTTTTCCTTGGGAGAAGCGTTGTTGCCGACCCCTTCGGACGTTCCACTTTTTCGCAGGCTGCGCTGCAACAGATCACTCAGGTCCAGAATTTGCGCGCCAAACGGAATCTGTTCTTCCGCAGGGGGTTCGCGTTGTGCCACGGGTTGCAATTGGCTGGCCTTGGCCTTGCGCTCAACCAGCGCCATGATTTCGTCCTTGAAGGAATCGCTGAACTGGTGCGGATTCCACTTGCCACCCATGTCATCGATCAATGCCATGGCCATCGCCAGTTCCTTGTCGCTGACGCCCGCTGCCTGCGGGCCTTTGGGCGGCAGGTCCAGGTCTTCCCAAGAGCGGATTTCATCACCCCAGCGCAGCAAATTCAGCACCAGGCCCTGCCCGGATGGCACCAGGACTGCCAGATGCTGTTTATTTTGAAGCACCACCCGCGCCACACCCACCCGTCGGGACTGAAGCAAGGCGTCGCGCAACAGGGCATAAACCTTCTCGCCCTTGTTGATCGGCTCCAGGTAATACGGCTTTTCCAGGTAAACGAAAGGAATCTGGGTATTGGGCACAAAGCTGTCAATTGCGATGGTCTGTGTCATTTTGGGATAGGCGGCGCGAATTTCCTCGTCGGTCAACACGACGTAGCGGCCCTTTTCGTATTCGATGCCCTTGATGATGTTTTCGGCCTCGATTTCCTCGCCAGTGACCTTGTTGATGCGCCGGTAACCCACCGGGTCCAGGGTTCGCTTGTCCAGCCAGTCAAAGTCCAGTCCGGTGTTGACCGTGGCCGAATGCAAGGCCACCGGAACATGCACCAGACCGAAACTGATGGCGCCCTTCCATACAGCACGTGTTGCCATGTGGTGTCCTTCAAATTTGTAGTGGGTCTGTACGGCGGCGGATTAACCGCCTTCGGAAGTGGAAGACGGAATGTCGCTGGGCATACTCCGGGTGTGTTTTCGCTTTTGCTCGACCAGAAGGTCCTTGAAGGCCGCATTGAACGCAGGGATGTCCTCTGGTGTGCGACTGCTGACCCAGTTGCGGTCTGCGACGGCCTTTTCATCGACCCAGTAAGCCCCGGCTTTTTCAAGGTCGCTTTTCACATCGGGAGCACTGGTCATCTTGCGGCCCTGCACCAAGCCGGCTGAGATCAACAACCAGGGGGCATGGCAAATCACGGCAATCGGTTTGCCCTGCGCATCAATCTGCCTGACCAGCGCCTGTGCATCGGGATTGTTTCGAATACAACGGGCGTTGACTTCACCGCCGGGCAGCAAAAGCGCATCGAATTCATCAGCCCTGACCTGCTTGAAGGTGGTGTCCACATCGAACCGATCACCCGGTTGGTCATGGTGCACGCCACGAACCTGATCGGTTGTATCGGACACCATGCGAATGGTCGCGCCGAATGCTTCAAGGGCCGCGCGTGGTTCGGTCATCTCTGCCTGCTCGAAATCATTGGTGAGCAAAATGCCGATGCAAAGGCCGCTGAGGGGGTGTTGTGGTGTGTTGGGCATGGAGGGCTCATGGGTTGTGAATGAAATGACTTTGAACCAAACCCGATTGGCCTTTTGTCGGCGCGCCGGGGCCACCGACGTAGGAGAAAAGCCCCAATCCCTTCCATGCCTGCCCAAATGATGCGTTCTGTGAATAATCGGGTTTATCCTGTGGAAGCACTTTGTTCGCAGGACCACAATCATTTTTTACCCATCGGGAGACCCCATGATTCCACGTCGCCAAGCCCTTCGTCTTTCACTTGCCACGCTGACCGTGTCGGCGCTTGCCGTCATGAGCGGTTGCGGCATGATGCAACCCTCGTCGACCTCGATGCAGGGCGCCAACATGGTGGCAATGAGCACTCAGTTGCGAGCCGCCAACGAGGTGCCGCCCAATGCCAGCCAGGCCAGCGGAACCGTCGATGCGGTGCTGAACAAGGACACCAATCTGCTGCGCTGGAAAGTCAACTACACCGGACTGAGCGGCCCCGCCACGATGGCCCATTTCCATGGGCCAGCGGCGGCTGGCGCGAATGCCGGTGTGGTGTTGCCATGGGCCAGTCCTGTCCCCAGCCCGATGGAAGGCAGCGCCACCCTGACGCCCGCGCAGGTCGCCGAATTGGTCGCTGGCCGCTGGTACGCCAACATCCACACCGCCGCCAACCCTGGCGGCGAAATCCGCGGCCAGATGATGGTGCGCAACTGATCCGGGGTTTTCAGGCTGCTGGTTTTTAGCTGGAAAAAAGCCGCAGGGTATGCACCCGATGCTTTTTTGATTGGGATACTGCACTTTCAGGCTTTCGTGAATGCATCCTTGCCGTCTTCGGGGCAAGGATGCAGGAAAGTTCGGACGCCGTGCTCATTGCGTGCCGTCCGGTATGTCCACTTGCACTGGTATCGGTCACCTTGGCCAACAAGCAACCTCTGAGCCTCGCACATCTTCTTGGGCGTTTGACAGCCCTCCTGAAATTTGTGACACCAATCTGTAAATTTGTTTCCTGCCTGCCTGTTGAAATCAAACCGGCCATGCCGGGCTTGACCGACAGACGAAAAGTTTTGACCGTTACAGGAAACCCCACATGGCATTGCACGATCATCAACTGGAACTCGACCAACAACTGGCCCAGTTCCGTCTGGCGTTCGACGACGGCGGCCTGCACGGGGCACTGGGCTTCCTCAATGCCCGCACCACCTATCGCTACACCGCTATCTACCGGCTCGACGGGCAGATGATGCGCAACATCTCGCTGTACGACCGTGAGGGCGAAAACCCCACCAGCCTGGCAGAAGTGCCACTGGGCGACAGTTTTTGCCAGTTCGTGATTCGGGACAACGGTTTCAACACCGCCAATTCGGCTGACGATGCGCGGTTGCTGGGCAATCCTTACCAGGGTGTCCTGAATTCCTATTTCGGCCTGCCGTTGTCACGCAAAGCCGGTACGATCTACGGCACGTTTTGCCATTTCGACGCCCAGCCCATGGAAATGGCCGACAGCGAGATTGCCCTGGTCGAGGCGGTCAGCACGGTGTTGATGGACCAGCTTGACACATAAAGCGCGATGGGCTGAGGGGCGTCATTCCGCAAACTGCTCATGATTCAGGCGCTGTTTTCACTTGGCAGTGTTGCGCAAAGTCCGGTTTTCATCCATAAACGGCTGACATGAAAACCCTTCGGCGATTCATCGACGCTGCCAATATGTGCAGCAAGGGCTTTCATTTCCAGGGCGTATGTGATCGCTCACGGACCCCCAACCCGTTAAAACCTTAAAATCCCGGGTTAAGCAAAAATCGCGGGCGTTGTCATTCGGCCGTCCACGCGGTTTCAACCAAGAATCGCCCGCCATGAACGCCCCCATCGACGTCTCCTTTTTCAACCGCGCCGCCAAGCCGATCACCAGTTACCGCAAGTACTGGGCTGCCCGCTTCGGCACCGCCAAATTCCTGCCCACCACCCGCGCCGAAATGGATGCGCTGGGCTGGGACAGCTGCGACATCATCATCGTCACCGGCGACGCCTACGTGGACCACCCCAGCTTCGGCATGGCGGTGATTGGCCGGGTGCTGGAAGCCCAGGGCTTTCGCGTCGGCATCATTGCCCAGCCCGACTGGCAAAGCGCCGAGCCCTTCAAGGCGCTGGGCAAGCCCAACCTGTTCTGGGGCGTGACCGCCGGAAACATGGACTCGATGATCAACCGCTACACGGCGGACCGCAAGATCCGCAGCGACGACGCCTACACGCCCGGCGACATCGGCGGCAAGCGGCCCGACCGCGCCGCCATCGTCTACAGCCAGCGCTGCCGTGAAGCCTACAAGGACGTGCCGATCATTCTGGGCGGCATCGAAGGCAGCCTGCGCCGCATCGCCCATTACGACTACTGGTCGGACAAGGTGCGCCGGTCGATCGTCGTCGATGCGAAAAGCGATTTGCTGCTCTACGGCAACGCCGAGCGCGCGCTGGTCGAAATTGCCCACCGCCTGGCCGCGCGCGAGCCGGTAGCAAGCATCACCGACGTGCGCGGCACGGCCTTCGTGCGCCGCCAGGACGACGAAACCGGCCGGGGCTGGTTCGAGATTGACTCGACGCAGGTCGATGAGCCGGGCCGCGTTGAATCGCACATCAACCCCTACATGACCACCAGCGAGCAGGCGGCCGAGCAAGGCAGCACCTGCGCCAAAGAAGATGGCGAGAAAGCCGCTACTGAAAACATAGCTGCTGGCATACTGCCCGCGAGCGCTGCAGGCCAATCCGGCTTGAAAACCGAGGTGAACCCGGCGATCAAGCCGCTGACCTTCTTTCCCAACCCGGCGTTGTATGGCAAGGGCAATGTCAAGGTGCCGCCGCGCGATCGCACCGTGATTCGCCTGCCGAGCTACGAGCAGATCAAGGCCGATCCGGTGCTGTACGCCCACGCCAACCGCGTGCTGCACCTGGAAACCAACCCCGGCAACGCCCGGGCGCTGGTGCAGGCGCACGGCGAAGGCACGACCGCGCGCGATGTCTGGATCACGCCGCCGCCCATCCCGCTGACCACCGCCGAGATGGACTATGTGTTCGACCTGCCGTATGCACGCGCCCCGCACCCGAGCTACGCCGACGACAAAGGCGGCCACGACGGCGTGACCAAGATCCCGGCCTGGGAAATGATCCGTTTTTCGATCAACATCATGCGCGGCTGCTTTGGCGGCTGCACCTTCTGCTCTATCACCGAGCATGAAGGCCGCATCATCCAGAGCCGCTCCGAGGAATCGGTGATCCGCGAGATCGAGGACATCCGCGACAAGGTCGAAGGCTTCACCGGCACCATCTCCGACCTGGGCGGCCCGACCGCCAACATGTACCGCCTGGGCTGCAAGAGCCCCGAAATCGAAGCCGCCTGCCGCAAGCCGAGCTGCGTTTACCCGGGCATTTGCCAGAACCTGACAACCGACCACGCGCCGCTCATCAAGATCTACAAACGCGGCCGCGCGCTCAAGGGCGTGAAGAAAATCCTGATCAGCTCGGGCCTGCGTTACGACCTGGCCGTGCAAAGCCCCGAGTACGTCAAGGAACTGGTGCAGCACCATGTCGGCGGCTACCTGAAGATTGCGCCCGAGCACACCGAAGCCGGCCCGCTGACCAAGATGATGAAGCCGGGTATCGGCAACTACGACAAGTTTAAGACGCTGTTCGAGAAGTTCAGCCTGGAGGCCGGCAAGAAGCAGTTCCTGATTCCGTACTTCATCGCCGCCCACCCCGGCACCAGCGACGAAGACATGATGAACCTGGCCATCTGGCTGAAAAAGAACGGTTTTCGCGCCGATCAGGTGCAAACCTTCTACCCCAGCCCGATGGCCACGGCCACGGCGATGTACCACAGCAACAAGAACCCGCTGCGCCGCATCACCCGTGACAGCGAGACGGTGGACATCGTGCGCGGCGACAAACGCCGCCGCCTGCACAAGGCGTTTTTGCGCTACCACGATGCCAACAACTGGCCGCTGCTGCGCGAGGCGCTCAAAACCATGGGCCGGGCCGACCTGATCGGCAACGGCAAGCACCACCTAATCCCCACCTTCCAGCCGATGACGGATGGCACCTACACCAGTGCGCGGCGCAAGAACTCAACCGCCACGCCGGCCAAGGCTTCGCCTGTCATCAAGGGCAGGATGTTGACGCAGCACACCGGATTGCCGCCACGGGACAACGGCTCGAGCAAGGTGTCCGGCAGGCTGCTGCGCAAGCCGCGCTGAGACACTTACAGCTTTAAAGGGCCTTGTGTGTCTGCGGAGGCACAGGGTTTTTCAGGGCCAAATGGTCCTGTGGCGCACGGTCAGACAGTGCCAGCAGCTATTTATTCAGCAGCAAATTTTGCAGTTGTGGACTGAAGAGATAG
>JBBSRS010000134.1:0-6983 GCA_038242795.1 Burkholderiales bacterium | reverse complement strand
TGTAGGTGGGCGAATTCAGGTTGCTGAAAAAGCGCACACCGCCGTAGCCGATGTCGCCCCAGCTTTTCGGCGACAGGCTGGTGTTTTTGCCGAAGTTGAAGCGGGCCGGGTCGTAGGGAATGCGCTTGGGGCCTGCGGCGGTGATTTCATGCACGCGCACCGAATCGCCATGACGGCCGACATGAAAAAAGTTGGCTTCATACGCCAGCTTGTCGGCGCGCCAGAGGGTGCTTTCCGGCTTGAAGCGAATGTCGCGGTAATCGTCGTATTCCATCTTGGCCAGTTCGGCTGGCACGGCAAGCGACGCTGGCTTGAACGGCGCTTTGGCGCGCTGGCTGGCGAGTTTGGCGACATCTTCAAGACTCCATGCCATGGCCGGGCTGCTGCCCAGCGCCAGCACGGCGGCGCAGGCCACGGCTGAAAAAGACACCTTCCAGCATGGCGCGCTGGCAGGTTTGAAACGATGAAAAAAGGCTTGCATGAAGCTGATAGGGCAAACCCTGTGCCAGCTCTGAAAAAGTCTTTTAAATCAATGACTTGGATAAAAAATATGATTTTTTGCCCTAAAAATCCGGGACACAGGCTCAAAAATCCCGTTTTTTGTCGCCGTTCAGCGACAAATTTTGGGCCTTGATTCAAAAATTGTTTTAAATCAAGGACTTGGCGTGTCGCCAGAAAGCGACTTACTCCGGCGACGGCTGGGAGCTGTCGGACTTGAAGTGGCCTGGGGTGAGGCCCTGCTTTTGCATCAGCCGGTAAAACTCGGTGCGGTTGCGGTCGGCCAGCCGGGCGGCGTCGGCCACGTTGCCATCGGTCAGCTTCAAAAGGCCGACCAGGTAGTCGCGCTCGAAACGCTGCTTGGCCTCGGCAAAAGTCAGCACCTGGATGCTGGGCGAGCGCAGGGCGCGCTGCACCAGGGCGAGCGGCACCAGCGGCGTGCTCGACAGCGCACACACCTGTTCGACCACGTTGTAGAGCTGGCGCACGTTGCCCGGCCAGGCGGCGGTGCTCAGGGCCTTGAGCGCCTCGGGCGCAAAGCCGCTCAGGCGCTTGTGGTACTTGGCCGCCAGCGTGACCAGGAAGTGGTTGGCCAGCAGCGCAATGTCCTCGCGGCGATCCGCCAGGGGCGGCAGGCTCAGCGTCACGACATTGAGCCGGTAGTACAGGTCGGCGCGAAAGTCGCCGGCCGCCATGGCGGCATCCAGGTCGCGGTGCGTGGCCGAAATGATGCGCACATCGACCGGAATCGACAGGCTGGCACCCACCGGGCGAACTTCGCGCTCCTGCAGCACGCGCAGCAGCTTGACCTGCAGCGCCGGCGGCATGTCACCGATCTCGTCCAGCAGCAGCGTGCCACCGTCGGCCGCCTGGAACAATCCCTTGTGGTTGCTGACCGCGTCGGTGAAAGCGCCCTTGACATGGCCGAACAGTTCGGATTCGAGCAAGGCCTCGGGAATGGCGCCGCAGTTGACCGCGATGAACGGCTTGGCGGCGCGCGGGCTGGCCTGGTGGATGGCCTGGGCCAGCAGTTCCTTGCCGGTGCCGCTTTCGCCGCGCAGCAGCACGCTGGCGTCGGTGGCGGCGACCATGTGGGCTTCGGCCAGCACCTCGGCCATGCGGCTGGAGCGGCTGATGAGGCGGCTTTGCCACGCCTCGGCGCTGCCCTGCCGGGCCGGATGGGCGGGCGCGCTGAGCGACAGCGCTTCGGCAATCTTGTCGAGCAGGGCCTTGCCGTCGAAGGGCTTGGTCAGGTAGGTGAACACCCCCCGCTCGGTGGCCTCGACCGCATCGGGAATGGTGCCGTGCGCGGTCAGCAGGATCACCGGCAGCGAAGGGTGCAGGGTGCGGATGTCGTCGAACAGCGCCAGCCCGTCCTTGCCCGGCAGGCGCACATCGCTGAGCACCAGCTGCGGCCGCTTGAGCTGGAGTTCGGTCAGCGCCGCCTCGGCCGAGGTGACGGCGGTGACGCGGTAGCCGGCGGCCGTGAGCCGCATGGTCAGCAGCCGCAGCATGTCGGCGTCGTCGTCAACCACCAGCAGGCTGGCGGCCGTGGGCGAGAGTGGAACGAGGGCCGGCGTCATGGAGCGGGTGTGGGTGCGGGCGTGTGGCCACGGCTGGCGGGTGCCGCCGCCGGCGGTGGCACACGGCTGGTCAGGCTGCGTTCAATCGCCTTGAGGGCTTCCAGCCTTTCATTGGTCTGGTCGAGCCGGCGCTGGACCTCGCGGGTTTGCTGGTTCTGTCTTTCCAGCTGGTCTTCGATGCGGCGTTGTTCGCCATAGCGGGCGGCGAGCAGGCGGGCCAGCGGATGCAGGGCCTGGGCCGGGGCATCGGGATTGGCCAGCAGCCGCGTCAGCAGTTCCTGCGCCCGTATCAGCTCTGGCGTCTGGCGCAGCTGGCTCAGCACAATGGCCAGCTGCAGCTGGCTGGCCGGGAGGTAGGGGTTGCCCAGACGCGTGACTTCCTGAGCCAGTTCTGCAGGAGACATCGAACGGACCCGGTCTGCATAGGCCAGCACCCGGAGCACGGCGTCGCGTTCGGGCGCCGGCGCCGTGTCTGCCGACAGCGGGGACGGCGCTGGGGTGTTGCCGTTGACGGCGGCGCTGCTGGCGGGCGCTGCCGGCGCTGGCGCTGCGGGCTCGACGCCTTGGGGCGGCCCGATCAGCGAGCAGGCCGCCAGCAAGGCAGATGCCAGCACGGCGCCCGAAAGGTGCAAGCCGGTGCGGCCGAAGCGCGCAAAAATCTCAGCTCTTGTAAACATGGGGAAACTCAATTCTGAAATGGGAGCCCGCTTTTTGCGGCAGCAACTCGATGCGTCCGCCGTGTGCGGCGATGTATTCCTGCACGATCGACAGTCCGATGCCGCTGCCGCGCGCGCCGCCCTCCGGCTGGCGCTCGCCCCGGTAAAAGGGCTCGAAAATCCGTTCCCGGTCGGTTGGCGCGACACCGGCACCCTGGTCCTGGATGTCGATACGGACCAGGCCGGGCTGCTGGCTCAGTGAAAGCTCAATGGTACCTTTGAGCGGCGAGTAGCGGATGGCGTTGGACAGCAGGTTGGCGAGCGCGGTACCGATTTTTTCCGGGTCCACCTCCATTTTGAGCGGCTCGCCGCTGATGTGCACCGTCAGCTCCCGGGCGCGCCACTGCAGGCGCTGCGCATCGACCTGGACTTCGATCAGCTGGAGCAGGTCAACCGTTTGCCGGCGCAGCTGGCGTGCCTCGAACGCCGCCGCGTTGAAGCGCAGCAGGTCTTCGATCTGGCTTTGCAGCACGCCGGTGTTGTGCTTGAGGATTTGCGCGATTTCGTGCTGGTCCTGGCTCAGCGGGCCGGCCACGCCGTCCTCCAGCAGCGACACGCCTTCGCGCAGCGACGCCAGCGGGGTCTTGAGTTCATGCGAGATGTGGCGCAGGAAGCGCGACTTGTCGGCGTCCAGCTCGCTCAGGCGCAGGCGCAGCCAGTTCAGCCGCTCGCCGACCAGCGCCAGGTCGGCGGGGCCGTGAATGGAAATCACCTCGTCGAGCCGGTTCTCGCCCAGGCCGACGATGGCGTTTTCCAGCCGCCTGAGCGGCCTCGTGAACCACACACCGAAGGCCAGCGCCATGAAGATCGCCAGCACGATGGCCCCGGTGACCTGCTGCGCCAGGTGCTGACGGCTGGTCTCGAGCTTTTCCTGCAGCGACTGGTTGCGCTGCTGGATGGCCTGCTGCACCTGAAGGGCAATGGCGGTGTTGATGCTTTCCAGTTCGCGGAATTCCTGCGCCAGCTGGTGCTCGCGGTCCAGCGCCGTGTCCAGCGGGCCGGTCAGCAGGTCCAGCATGATGTCCAGGTGTGCGCGCCACGGCCGTTCACGGGCAGCCGGTATCTTTTCCTGCGCCAGCCGCGCGAGGATGGCGGTGGCGTCACGGGCTTCGTCGCGAAAGCGCTGCCGCAGGATGCGGTCGTCCAGCACCACCGACTGCCGCGAACTGCGCTCCATCGACACCGTGCGCTCGCGCAGCGACTGCGCCGCGCCGCTCAGGTCCAGGGCGCGCGCCGCATTGTCGCGGCTTTGCACGGTCAGGTCTTCCAGCGCAAACAGCGCGCGCAGCGACGCCGCGCCGAGCAGGGCGGCAATCAGCAGGAAGGCGATCACCAGCAGGGGCCGGAATGAAAACCGCTGCAGCATGGGTTTGGAAGGAAGGTGCAGAAAAAGCGTTCAGGCCGCAACCGCTGCAACCGCGTGGTCTTGCGTCAGCACTTCGCCGCGCAGGGAACGCTGGCTGGTTTCGGTGATTTTCACATCGACCATCTGGCCGATCAGGCGCGGCTGGCCTTTCAGGATGACGACCCGGTTGCATTCGGTGCGGCCCATCAGCTCGGTCGTGTCCTTGCGCGCCGTGCCTTCGACCAGGATGCGCTGCACCGTGCCCAGGCGGCTGGCGCTGATGGCGCGCACGCTGTCGTCGAGCACGGCCTGCAGGTGCTGCAGGCGGCGCAGCTTGACCGCGTGCGGCGTATCGTCCGCCAGGTTCGCCGCAGGTGTGCCGGGGCGCGGGCTGAAGATGAAGCTGAACGAGGTGTCGTAACCGACGTCGTGGACCAGCTTCATCAGCTTGTCGAAATCGTCTTCGGTCTCGCCCGGAAAGCCGACGATGAAGTCGCTGCTCATCGCCAGGTCGGGCCGGATGGCGCGCAGCTTCTTGATGGTGCTTTTGTATTCCATGGCCGTGTAGCCGCGCTTCATGGCCATCAGGATGCGGTCCGAGCCGTGCTGCACCGGCAAGTGCAAATGATTGACCAGCTTGGGCAGCGTCGCATAGGCATCGATCAGCCGCTGGGTGAATTCGTTCGGGTGGCTGGTGATGTAGCGGATGCGCTCGATGCCGGGAATCTCGGACACGTAGTCGAGCAGCGTGGCAAAGTCGGCAATTTCCGCCGTGCCGCCCATCGCGCCGCGGTAGGCGTTGACGTTCTGGCCCAGCAGCGTGACCTCCTTCACGCCCTGGTCGGCCAGGCCGGCGACCTCGACCAGCACGTCCTCGAACGGGCGCGAGACTTCCTCGCCGCGCGTGTACGGCACGACGCAGTAGCTGCAGTATTTGGAGCAGCCTTCCATGATGCTCACGAAAGCGCTGGCGCCTTCGACCCGTGCCGGCGGCAGGTGGTCGAATTTCTCGATTTCCGGAAAGCTGATGTCCACCTGCGGCTTGCCGAGGCGCGCGCGGCTGGCCAGCAAGGCGGGAAGGCGGTGCAGCGTTTGCGGGCCGAACACCACGTCGACATACGGCGCGCGCGCAATGATGGCCGCGCCCTCCTGGCTGGCGACGCAGCCGCCGACGCCGATCAGCACGCCCCTGGCTTTCAGGTGCTTGACGCGGCCCAGGTCGCTGAAGACTTTTTCCTGCGCCTTTTCGCGCACCGAGCAGGTGTTGAACAAAATCAGGTCGGCCTCGTCCATGTCCTGCGTTTTTTCGTAGCCCTCGGCGGCATGCAGCACGTCGCTCATCTTGTCCGAGTCGTACTCGTTCATCTGGCAGCCGAAGGTTTTGATGAAGACTTTTTTGCTCATGGTGGTTTGCTACTGGATTGATAGCTGTTTGCGCCCGTGGGTACTGCGCAAAAGGCCAATTTGATTGATAAATTAGGGTTTTGACGGCTGGCCGGTCTGCGGCCGGCGCGTCAGGGCGCCTTAGCGGTGGCCGGAACGGCGGCGTCGGTGCTGCTGCCAAAGCTGAACCAGGGCGCCTTGGTGTTGGGGCGCTTCAGCCTGGCTTCGTCGCGGTTCAAAATCCACACCTCATGGACATTGCCGGCGCTTTCGCGCAGGTAATTGACCACCACTTTTTGCTTCACCAGCGTCCCCGACATCACCAGCATGTTGTTGGCATCGCGGATGCGCGCGCCGGGCGACAGCCGGTCGGCCTTGCCGTCCAGCGTGATGGCCGGCGGCGCCAGCACCACCATTTCACCGCGCAGGGCAGCGGCGGGAAATTGCCGGACCGCGTATCCGGCGCCGGTGGTGTCGTGGGCGCAGGCCGCCAGAAGGGCCGATGCGGCCAGAACGGCCACGGTGGCGAGGGTGTGCGGGGTGCAGCGGTTCATGGTGTGTGTCCAGAGGCTGTGGTGGGGAAAGCCGGCCATTATCTCAGGCCGGAGGCTGTGCCATGCCCTGGCTGATGAGCCGATGGCCGCCAGACAGCCGGTTCAGCCCGTCCGGCAGCTGTCCGCTTCCCCGAAAAAGCGGCGGAATCGAAAACGTTGCCGCCAGGGCGTCAGGCGGCCTCGGCCAGTTCGACATCGCTTGCGTACAGCGACAGGCTGTGCGGCACATCGAGCAGGTCGAGCGCGCGGGCCACGGTGTCGTTGACCAGGTCGCACAGGGTTTCGGGTTGCAGGTTGAAGGCGGGCACCGGCGGGCAGACGATGGCGCCCATTTCCGTCACGCTGAGCATGTTGCGGAGGTGCGTCAGGTGCAGGGTCGATTCCGTGGTCAGCAGCACCAGCCGGCGGCGCTCCTTGAGCATTATGTCGGCCGCGCGCGTCAGCAGGTTGTCGCCCAGCCCGTGCGCCACGGCGGCCAGCGTGCGCATCGAGCACGGCGCGATCACCATGCCGTTGCAGGCCAGCGAGCCGCTGCCGATGGCGGCGCCCAGGTCGTGAACGTCATGCACCTGGCTGGCCATGCTTTCGATGAAGTCGCGGTCCATGTTCAATTCGTCCTGCAGATGGTGCCAGCCGGCGGTGGACACCACCAGGTGCGGCTCGACGCCCGGGGTGTCCCGCAGGACCTGCAGCAGGCGAGCGCCGTAGACAGCCCCGCTGGCGCCCGAGATGCCGACGATGATGCGGCGCAGCGAAGGGGCAGGGGTGTAGGTGTAGGTGTGGGTATGGGTGAAAGCAGTGTTCATGGGGCTGACACGGCCGCAGCGCGTGTGGGGTTGGGGGGGTGGAGCCGGGCAGTTGGCTGCATCATGGCATTAAAGCGTGTTGCATCGGCTGTTTCCTG
>JBBSRS010000133.1:0-7010 GCA_038242795.1 Burkholderiales bacterium | reverse complement strand
CGGCTGGACGGATTGAAGGGCGGCGTTCATGCGCAGGCCCTGTCAGCTTTGCAGCTGAAGTGTCGGGGCGTCTGCCACCTCGGGCATGATCGACGCGGCCAGGGCGGCGGCCTTGGTGCGGGCGCGCTCGTCGGTGGTCTGGGCGACCTTGTCACGCACATACAGCGGCAGCGCCTGCGCAGCCTCGATGCATTGCCCGGTGGCGGCCAGCGCGGGCGCCAGGCGCAACAAGGCGGTGGCGGTCGGATAGGCATCGATGCAATCCCGCGCGGTCAGGTCCGCCGGCAGCCGGCCGGCATACACGGCGAACACATTGCCGGCCAGCAGCTGCGGCGCGGCGCCAATGACCAGGTTCTCCGGTCGAATCAGCTCACAGTCCTTGTTGGACGTGCATGACCCGCTCCTGAATTCATAGTTCTGCACATACATCTCGTCCATGCGCGCATCGAGCAGCGCCAGGACGCTCAGGGGGGCATCACTTGCCGCCAGGGCCCCGTGGCGCTGGAAGCGCGCCTCCTCGGCGACGGCCATCAGCGTGTCGATGGGCAGCACCGGAATGCCGGCACCGTGGTTGGCGCCGAAGGCCAGCCCCTGCGCCACCGCACACGCGGTGCGCAGCCCGGTGAACGAGCCCGGCCCCCGGCCAAAGGCAATCGCGTCCAGCTCGCCCAGCGCCATGCCGGACCCGGCCAACAACGCCATGATCGCCGGGATCAGGGTGGCCGAGGCTTGCGCCCCGCCCGGCCCGCTGTGCTGCCAGACGCGCGCACCGTCGGTCACGGCAATCGACAGGCGGTCGGTGCTGGTGTCAAACGCGAGGAGTTTCAAAGGTTTGGGCATTAAATCGGGTTCCAGCCCTTGCGTGTCGGGCGCTGTCAGCTATTGATTTCAGAGTTTTTTTGCGGCACGGGACCCGTCGGCGCACGCAGCCACCGCAATCCTGGTGCCGCGATTATCCCGCCTGCCTGCTGTCGTTGCCGGGCAGCCCATAATGACACGGTGCTTTTTTCGCCAGGATTCCAGTGCCGTCATCCTTTGGCCAGCAGCCCCTGGCTTCCACCCCCAAGCTCACTGCGCGCTAACGCAGCGGCAGGCACACGCCAGCCGCCTTTTAATGAAGACCTCCATGAAAATTATTGGCTACATTGCCGTGCTGCTCGTGACATTGGCCGTTTTGCTGCTGGCGGCGGGGCAGCTTGGATTGTTGGCGGGCCAGGCGCCGACGGATCTTGGCGTGCGCCAGAACAGGCTCAAGCCGCCGTCGCGCACGCCCAACAGCGTTTCCAGCCAGGCAGCGCTCTACCCGGACAACCCGCAGCGCGTTGATGCCGAGATTGCGCCGCTGAAGTACACCGGCGACGGCCAAGCCGCCATGGCACGGCTTGCAGCCATCGTCGGCAACATGCCGCGCACCACCATGGTCACCCGCGAACCGGGTTACCTCTATGCGCAGTGCAAAACCCAATGGCTGGGGTTTACCGACGACCTGGAGTTCATGCTCGACGCGCCGGCAGGCGTGATCCAGGTGCGCTCGGCCAGCCGGTTGGGCAAGGGCGACCTGGGCGTGAACCGCAAGCGCGTGGAAGCGCTGCGCCAGCAGTTTGAGCAGGGTGGCGCGTAAAGGGACTTGAAGACGGCATCAAGGCGCCGCGTTTTCCTGTCGCCGAGCGCTTTTAGCGCGCCCGCCGACAGTCTCGGTGCAAATTCAAACCTCTGCGACGGTTCACAGGCGCCCGAATTGAACACCCTTATTTTTACGTTCGAGACCTAACGTAGCAGCACGGCGCGAGAATTGCGCATGCTTTTTCTTTTCCCATCCCCCAGTGCGACTGCTCGCACCCATGCCCCCTCCGGCTGCAACGTCCGCCTGACCCAAGGCCTGTTGGCCGGGCTGGTAGCGCTGATCGGCTTTGGCGCCAGCGCCCAGTCACTGCCGCCCGAGGTCGAGGCCCTGCTGGCGCGTGCCAAGGTGCCGCGCGAAGCCTTTGCCGCCGTGGTCGTCGATGCCGCGCCGGCCCTCAACGGCAAATCCACGCCGCTGCTCAGTTACCGCGCCGGCAGCGCCATGAACCCGGCGTCGGTGATGAAGCTGGTCACGACCTATGCCGGGCTGGAACTGCTCGGCCCGGCCTACACCTGGACCACGCCGGTCTATGCCGACGGCCCCATTGCCGATGGCGTGCTGAACGGCAACCTGATCATCCAGGGCGGGGGCGACCCCAAGCTGGTGATGGAGCGGCTATGGCTGCTGCTGCGCCGGGTGCAGGGCCTGGGCATCAAGACCATCAGCGGCGACATCGTGCTTGACCGCAGCGCCTTTGCCGCGTCCACGCAAAACCCCGGCGACTTCGACGGCGAGGCGCTGCGCCCGTACAACGTCCAGCCCGACGCGCTGCTGGTGAACTACAAGTCGGTGGTGATGACCTTTGTGCCGAATCCGGGCAACGGCAGCGCCAGCATCCGCTACGACCCGCCATTGGCCGGCGTGCAGATGCAGGCCAGCGTGCCGCTGTCGGCAGGCAGCAACGGCCGCGCCACGCTGGGCGACTGTGGAGACTACCGGGCGCAGCTCCAGCCCGACCTGGCCGATCCGCTGCGCCTGGCGTTTGCCGGCAGCTACCCGGTGGCCTGCGGCGAAAAGTCCTGGGCCATCGCCTACCCCGACCCGGCCCGCTATGCCGCACGGGCGATGGCCGGGCTGTGGCAGGAAATGGGCGGCAAATTGAGCGGCCGGGTGCGCGAGGGCACTGCGCCGCCTGGCCTGAAGCCAGCATTCGAAATGGAATCGCCGCCGCTGGCCGAGGTGATCCGCGACATCAACAAGTTCAGCAACAACGTGATGGCGCAGCAATTGGTCCTGACGCTCAGCCTGCAGCGCCCCGGCGGCGCGAGCAACGAGGCGTCGCGCGAGGCGGTGCGCGCCTGGTGGCTGGCGCGCTTCGGCGGGGCCGATGTGCCGGTGCTGGACAACGGCTCGGGCCTGTCGCGGGGGGAGCGCGTCACGCCGCAGGGCCTGGCGCGCATGCTGCAGACCGCGTACGTGTCGGGCGCCATGCCCGAGCTGATGGCGTCACTGCCGATCACCGGCGTCGATGGCACGCTCAGGCGCAGCCGCTCGTCCGTGTCGCAGGGCTGGGCGCACCTGAAATCGGGCACGCTGCGCGACGCCACCGCGCTGGCCGGCTATGTCCACACGCCCAGCGGCCGGCGTCTGGTGGTGGTCGGCATCGTCAACCACCCCAACGCGCCAGCAGCACGTCCAGCGCTCGAAGCACTGGTCGACTGGGCAGTGAAGGAAGGCAACCGCTGAACCTGGCGGGCCGGCGGCCTGGGTGGCTTGAGAGCTTGGCAAAGGCTTTTTTTGACGACCGCAACTTTCATGCTTCAGGCCCGATTGCGCTTTCGTAAGCGCGATGCCAGCGGCATGGCGCGAGGACGTACAGCGTGTTCACACGCTGGCATGGCAGTGCGGCTGGTCTCCTTGTCGACGGTGATGTTTGCGCCATCACGCTGGTGACAGTTCCGGCGATGAAAACTGGTTCATGACTGGTCAGTCGGCCAGCGATAGGCCAACACGGATTCGAGCGGATAAAAATGCTCGCGCACTTGCTCCAGCTGGTTACCGCCGAGAAGGTGAACATACTGCGCATCCGCGCGTAGATAAAAGCCGACATGCCCTTGCCAGCCGCTCGGCTCTCCCCGGTACAGCACGACGATACAGCCCACGCACGGCTGGGCCAGCGGCCGGCCCCATTCGAGCCAGGAGCGCGCCAGGGCCGAGCCGGTTCCGGTGATACCTGCTTGCACCAGACACCAGTCGACAAAGGACGAACACCAGGACGCCTTGTCGTCGTAGCCGCGCAACTTGGTGCCGTGGTGGTAGCCGGTGATGCGCGGGTTGCTTTGCCCGGCCGGGTATTGGGCAACGCCGGGTTCAGCGATCGGAATTGGCATCCAGGGTGCGTTCATAAGCTTGAAGTTTGAGGGGTCGGGGAACATGCGGAAATGCCGGGAACGGTCAACCGCGTTGCGAAAAGCCCGACGGCGACCCGCCGTTGCAAATAGCAGGCAGTGCGGACGCAAAATGCCGGAGGCTACGCAGCGCCAACGCGCTGGCTTCAATGGCCAAAACAGTAAAAAACACTTGGGACAACAAACTCATCGCGACGCAACCCCGGTAAAACTGCTCCGCTGTGAACGGTTTCCGAATGGCCTTGCCGTGTAGGTGCCGTCAATGGTGGCAGTCTGTACGCTGCTGTACAGGCCATGTCCTCCCTTCAACCGGCTCGGCAGACTGGCAACAGATAAGCGCCTGGGCGCATGACGACACCTCTCAGCGTTCAAAGGCACCTGCCCGCAAACCAGAGATTTCCCGCCCAAAAACTCGCCTGTTTCCGACAGCCGCACAGCGCCAGCGACGATACGCCGGACAGCTGCCTGGCACCATACTTGCATGCACCTGGACCCGCTCCCTTAGAGCAGGCTCTTATGCTTCAACCCCTTTTCCAGCGTCACCGCCATGCACATCAAAATTGGTTTCGACATCCAGCTGGCCATCGCGTCGCCGATGGCGCTTGTGTATGTGCTGCATGTGCACCCGTCGCGGCGCGACGACCTGCTGGCGCCCGAGATCGTGCTGATCGAACCCGAACTCCAGGCTGACGATTATCTGGACGCTTTCGGCAACCGGTGCGGGCGGGTGAATGCGCCGCCCGGGACCAGCGAAGTGCGCTTTCACAGCATGTCCATCATCCGCGACTCCGGCCTGCCCGACGCGGTGGACTGGGCCGCCCGGCAGCACGACCCGACCGAACTGCCACCGGCCACGCTGCAGTTCCTGCTGCCCAGCCGTTACTGCGAGGTCGACAGCGAACTGCTGCAATTTGCCTGGAACCAGTTTGGCCAGGCGCCCGCCGGCTGGGCGCGGGTGCAGGCCATTTGCGACTATGTGCACCACCACATCCACTTCAACTACAACGCCGCCCGCGCCACGCGAACCGCCGTCGAAGGCTGGCGCGAAGGCACCGGCGTGTGCCGCGACTTTGCCCACCTGGCGGTGACACTGTGCCGCTGCATGAATATTCCGGCGCGCTACTGCACTGGTTACCTGGGCGACATCGGCATTGCGCCGGTGCCTTATCCGATGGATTTCAGCGCCTGGTTCGAGGTGTTCCTGGGCGGCCGCTGGTACACCTTCGACGCACGCCACAACACGCCGCGCATCGGCCGCGTGGTGATGGCGCGCGGCCGCGATGCCGGCGACGTGCCACTGACCATGGCGTTCGGGCCGAACACCCTGAAAAAGTTCGAGGTCACGACCCATGAAGTCGATGCGCATGGCCACGCCATCAGCACGGTGTGACCCCGGCGCCTGCCGCTGACGCGCTGGTCATCACCTGCGAGCATGGCGGGCGCGAGGTGCCTGCCAGCTATGCCGCGCTGTTCGCCGGCCACGAGGCCTTGCTGCAAACCCATCGCGGCTGGGACCCGGGCGCGCTGGAACTGGCGCAGCAGATGGCCGGCGCCCTGGGCGCGCCGCTGTTCGCCGCCACCACCACGCGCCTGCTGATCGACCTGAACCGGTCCATCGGCCATCGGCAGCTGTATTCCGAAGCCACGCGCGCGTTGCCGGCAACCGTGCGGCGCGGGATTGTCGCGCAGCATTACCGGCCGCACCGCGAGGCCGTCGAATCGGAAATTGCGCGCCTGATTGCCAGTGGCCGGCGCGTCGTCCATGTGGCCTCGCACAGTTTCACGCCCGAGTTGAACGGCGTGGTCCGCCAGGCCGATGTCGCCTGGCTGTATGACCCGAGGCGCGCCGACGAGGGCGCGCTGGCCCTGCGCTGGCTCAGCGCCTTGCAAAAGCGCAGCCCCAAGCTGAAGCTGCGGCGCAACTATCCGTACGAAGGCAAGGGCGACGGCCTGACCTCGTTGCTGCGCAAACGGCATGCGCCCGGTGAGTATGTCGGCCTGGAACTGGAGGTGAACCAGCGCTTTTGCGGGGCGGGCGGCGACGCGTGGTCCGCATTGCGCAGCGACGTCACCGGGGCTTTGGCCGAGGTGCTGGCGCCGCCGCCCCGGCGCTGACGGGACGACGGCGCGCAGCGCTGACCCGCCGCACGGCCCCGGCCATCGGGGATACTCGGGACCTTTCCCCCTTTGCGCGAATCGAACAGCCCCATGACCACCTCCCCCGCCTGCCCCCAGTGCACCATGGAAAACACCTACCCGGACGCCGGCAACCATGTCTGCGCCGACTGCGGTCACGAGTGGCCCCTGCTGGCCGCCGCCCCCGACAGCGATGACAGCGGCGAAGCCGTGGTGAAGGACGCCAACGGCAACGTGCTGGCCGACGGCGATGCCGTGGTGCTGGTCAAGGACCTGAAGGTCAAGGGCTCATCGACCACGCTCAAGATGGGCACCAAGGTCAAGAGCATCCGGCTGGTCGGCGGCGACCATGAAGTGGACTGCAAGATGGACGCCGGCAGCTTCATGCTGAAGGCCTGCTTTTTGAAGAAGGTCTGACCCGTTGCCAGCCATTTTCAAATGGCCACGGGCCGGATCATGGAAAATCGCCACCCACCCTGCTCAATCCAAGACAAAGAAACATCCCCATGAACCCCTCCACTGAAATGCCTCCCCTGCCCGACCGCCTGTCGGTTGACCCGCGCAGCCCGCACCATGTCGCGGCCGTGTTCGAGCACGACATTGGCATACGCCTGAACGACAAGGAGCACATCAATGTCGAGGAATACTGCATCAGCGAAGGCTGGGTGAAGGTGCCCGCCGGCAAGACGCTGGACCGCAAGGGCCAGCCGCTGCTGATCAAGCTCAAGGGCAAGGTCGAGCCGTTTTACAAATAGCAGCGCCTTGCTGGCGGGCCGGGCTTGCGGAACCCGAACCGGCTTGGCTGACAACCGCAGCCGGCGAGAAATACGGTATTTTGCTACTGTATTAATAGCTGACGGCGCAAGCGCAGCATGCGTAAAACCCGTTTTTAGTCTGGAAAT
>JBBSRS010000132.1:0-7016 GCA_038242795.1 Burkholderiales bacterium | reverse complement strand
AGCCGATTTATTACGAGCGCCGCCATGGACACCACAGGCGCCATGACCGTGGCAACTATGTCCAGGGCAACGGCTATGGTCAGGGTTATGGGCCCGGTTATGGCCAGGTGTATTACCAGGGAGGTGACCGCGACGGGTACCGCGGCGATCGGCATGACGGCCGCCGCTGATCCGGTCACTCCACTTCTTTAGACGTTAAAAAGCCCGCATGGCCTGAAGCCTGCGGGCTTTTTAACGCCTGTCCGGGCGTTATGAAGGACATCTGGTGATGGCTTCCCCTTGCCGTGAACGCATCAAGCCGCTTTCCAGAAAATGTAGTCAGCCTGGTAGGGCAGCGTCAACTTGTCGCCGACATCGGTCTGCGTGCAGGACTTGCTCAGGTCTTGGCCACCCTTGGTCTTGATACGCTGGATATAGGTGATGTTCTGCATCGCCCCTGGCGCTGCACCGGGTGTGCCTTTGGACAGCTGATAGGCCAGGTTGGTGGCGCCCGGGCGTGGTGCAATGGCGACCTGCATCCCGACGACGCTGGAACCATCGCTGTGCGTCCAGGTGGCTGGCGGGCCTGCGTACTTCGCAACGGTTTTTCCTGTGCGGTCCATCAGGTCAGCCTGCGGGCTGGCGAGCACCCAGCCTATGGCGCCGTTCATGGCCGGGTTGGCCTTGCATTCGTAGTTGAGAATACCGACGGCGGTGGTTTCCAGTACCACCACATGGCCTGCTGGCACCTGGATCTGGTCGTCCAGCCGTTCCTGGGTGTATTCCTTTGGCGGTGCCTTGACGCCCGCACATCCGGCCATCAGCGCCACCGAACCTGTTACCAAAGCCAGCGCCAGAACGGCACTTTTGCTGCGCATGCTGACGGGAGTGTGTGCAATTTTCATCGGTTTCCTCAAATAGTTGTTTCACCGCCAAGTACACCGCAAGGCGACAAGCACGACAGTAGGACGCTGCGCTGACTGCCTGAGGGGAATTTCCAGCATGTGAAATGAACCGAACCAACAAAACCGCTTATTGGCCGAAGCGCGGACCATCGCGCAGAAAGTCCTTTTCTTCGACGCTGCTGGTGCGGCCCATGACTGCATTGCGGTACGGAAAGCGGCCAAACCGCGCAATGATGCCGCGGTGCTCAATGGCAAAGTCGAGGTTGCCCTGCAGCTTGGGCTTCAGTGCGGCGGGCGCGTTGGCCACCAGTTGCGAAAAACAGGCCACGCATTTTTCCTGCAAGGCCAGGTTTTCTGCGTGCATCAGCGGCATGTACAGAAACACCCGGCCGACCCATGGCAGTTGCTGGTCTTCCTGTTGCGCCAGCGTGATGAGTGTCAGTTGCTGCGCATGCGCATCGCCATCAAAAGCACGGGCAGTGCCGCGAAACACATTGCGGCTGAACTGGTCGAGCAGAACCACCAGCGCCAGCCGGCTGTGAAGTGATGCCTCCCAGGGCGCCAGTGCGCCTTGCAGTGCGGACTGCACTGACTGGCCGAAGCGGGACCGGATTTCAGCGTCGAGGGCGGCACCGCCCAGGAACCAGCGCCGGTTCATGTCTTTGGACGGCCAGCCCAGGGCCATGCCGTCGCCCAGCCAGAAATCCAGGATGTCGTTGGGTGTTGGCAAAAAAGCGTCGGTTGGCAATGGGGGGTGTGGCGTGGTGGAGGTCATGGTGCTGTCAGCTTAATTCTTTCCCACGCTTTCATGCAACTTTCCCAGTGCTGCCCGTTTTCAATCCTGAACAGGGGTTTTGATGGCCTGACTGGGCTTACAGGGGCAATGAAATGAGCAACGGCCGACACAAGCATTGCTTGTGTCGGCCGTTCAGCTTTTGTCCTTTGCAGGCTGGTTGCCTGCGCACACTTCAGGCGCGTTGGGGCTGTCTTATGGACGTGTCAAGCGCGGCGAGCTTGGCTTTGTCGCGTCCGATGGACCAGGCGCAGGCTGCCGACACGGCACCGGCAAACAGGACATACAGGCAGACATGCCAGGGTTGGCCGCCCCCCGTCTTGAGCAGCGCGGTGGCGATGATGGGCGTGATGCCCGAGGCAAAGATGCCAGAGAACTGGTAGACAAACGAGATGCCGGTGTAGCGCACCTTGGCGTCGAACAGGTCGCAGAACAGGGCGGCTTCCGGGCCGTAGACCGATGCATACAGAATGCCGAACGGAATCACGATCGAAATCCAGACCAGGGTGACGTTGCCTTCTGAATGCGTCATCAGCCAAAAAGCCGGGAAAGCCGAGATGGCGGTGATGATCGAACCCCACATGAAGACCTTGGTTCTGCCGATGCGGTCAGACAACCGACCAAAGAACGGAATGGTCACGATCATGACCAGGGCCGAGAGCATCACGCCCCACAACGCGTCGGTGCGGCTGATCTTGACCGTGTTGGTCAGGTAGGTGATCGAAAACACCCCAAAAATGTTGAAGAACACGCCGTCGATATACCGTGCGCCCATGCCCTTGAGCACGTTGCTCGGATAGCGTTTCATCATGTCGAAAAACGGGATGGCTGCCTCGGCGTTGTGCTCTTTCACGGCAGCAAACTCGGGCGTTTCCTGCACCGACAGGCGGATGTACATGCCCACGGCCACCATCACACCCGACAGCAGGAAGGCAATTCGCCAGCCCCAGGCCATGAACTGCGCATCGGTTAGCGCCCACGACAGCAAGCCGACCACACCCGAGGCCATGCACAGGCCAATGGCCAGGCCAATTTGCGGCAGCGAGGCGTAAAAGCCGCGCTTTTCCTTGGGCGCGTATTCGTAGGCCATCAACACGGCGCCACCCCATTCGCCGCCCAGCCCGATGCCCTGCATCACGCGCATCAGCAGCAGCAGCAGAGGTGCGGCAATGCCAATCTGGTCGTAAGTGGGAATCAGGCCGATCAGGAATGTGGCCACGCCCATGATCATCAGGGTGATGACCAACATGCTTTTGCGGCCCAGCTTGTCGCCAAAATGGCCGAACACCACGCCGCCCAGCGGCCGTGTGATGAAGCCGACGGCAAAGGTGCCATACGCCAGCATGGTCGACACCGTGATGTCGTCCGACGGAAAGTACAGGCGGTTGAAGACGATGCCGGCGACGACGCCGTACAAAAAGAAGTCATACCATTCGAGGCTGGCGCCCACCAGCGCCGAGATGACGACCTTGCGGATCGCCTTTTCATTGTGCGTGCTCATGTCTTGTCTCCTTTGTGTGAATGAAAGCTGTCGGGTGCGCAGCGCCTAGCGTGCATGGGCCGCTGTTTTTTTGGCATCTTCCCGAATCATGTCGGCGGCTTTTTCGGCGATCATGATGACCGGGGCATTGGTATTGCCGGACACGATTTCCGGCATGATCGAGCAGTCGACCACGCGCAGACCCATGAGGCCATGCACCCGCAAGCGGGGATCGACCACGGCCATGTCGTCGATGCCCATCTTGCAAGTGCCGCTCGGGTGGTAAATGCTCTGGCTGTAGCGGCGGGCCGCGTCGAGCAGTTCCGCATCTGTCTGGAACTGCGCACCGGGCACAAATTCAGAAATGATGTGCGGCGCCATCGAGGGAGATTCCGCGATGCGGCGCGCCACCTTGACACCGCCAATCACCACCGCATGGTCGCGCTCGTCCGACAGGTAGTTCGCGTAAATGGCCGGATAGACCAGCGCATCGGGCGACGTGATCTCGATATGGCCACGGCTGTAGGGACGCAATTGACAGACCGACGACGTGAAGGCCGAAAACTTGTGCGCGCCTTCGCCCGGCTTGTCGGCGCTCAGGGGCTGCATGTGGAACTGGATGTCGGGGCGGGTCACATTCGGTCCGGAGCGGGTGAAGATGGTGACCTGACTGGCCGCCAGCGTCAGCGGCCCGGTGCGGCTGAAGGCGTACTGCATCCCGACCTTCATTTGGCCGAGATAGGTGTTGACCTCGTCGTTCAGCGTGCGCTCCCGGGTCTTGAACACCAGACGGACTTGCAAATGGTCCTGCAGGTTCTGGCCGACACCTGGCAGGGCATGCACCAGCGGCACGCCCACCCTGGCCAGCAGATCCGCCGGACCGACGCCCGAGCATTGCAGCAACTGCGGCGAACCGATGGCGCCAGCGGCCAGGATGACCTCGGCGCCAGCATGGGCCTGCTGGCGTTGCCCGTCCTGCACATATTCCACCCCGACGGCACGCTTGCCTTCGAACAGCACACGGGTGGTCTGTGCCTTGGTCTTGACGGTGAGGTTGGCGCGTTGGCGGGCAGGCCGCAGAAAGCCGCGGGCCGTGCTCCAGCGAAAGCCCTTGTAGGCCGTCTGCTGGAAGTAGCCCACACCCTCTTGCACCGCGCCGTTGTAGTCTTCGTTGAAAGGGATGCCGATGTCCATGGCGCCGGCAATGAAATGGTCGGCAATAGGGCGCCGCAGCCTCAGGTCGGAGACTTTCAGCGGGCCACCGACGCCGTGGTAGTCATCGGCTCCGCGCTCCTGGTCTTCGGATTTCTTGAAGTAGGGCAGCACGTCGGCGTAGCTCCAGCCCGGATTGCCCAGTTCAACCCAGCGGTCGTAGTCTTCGCGCTGACCGCGCACATAGAGCAAGCCGTTGAGCGAACTCGAACCCCCCAGCACCTTGCCCCTGGGCCATTGCAGCTGGCGATTGGCGGTGCCGGGCTCGGGCTCGGTCTTGTAACACCAGTCCAGCTTGGGGTCATGCATGGTCTTGAAGTAACCCACCGGCACGTGGATCCAGGGGTTCCAGTCCTTGCCACCAGCTTCCAGCAACAGCACGCGGGTTGCCGGGTCTTCGGACAACCGGTTGGCAAGAACGCAACCTGCGGAACCGGCGCCGACAATGATGTAATCAAATTCTTTGGCCATACTTTTTGCCTTGCTTGTTTGGTTTGCCATGGCATTGCAGCCTCGGCATTCACTTTTGTCACTTCAACAGAAAAGTCAAAAATTACCGGATCATTTCGTTCCATTTATCTTCTTTGAATAATTATTTATTGGAACGCTCGGTTCCGGTATTAGCAGTTACCCTATGATCGAAAAAAATATCTCAGCGCCAGTTTCTTCAACCGGGTCTTCGGCTGAGCGCAGTTTGCGATTGCTGGCACGGCTGGCCAAAGAAGGCCGCGCGCTTTCGCTGGCGGACCTGGCTGCCGACCTGGCCTTGCCCAAAGGCACGGCCCATCGTTTGTGCGCACAGTTGCTGGAAACGGGGTTCATTGCCCGTGACATCAACGAGCGCGACTTCGTCGTCGGGCCTGCGCTTCGAAAATTGTCTTTTGACACCCTGAACCATGGCGCGGTGCGCAGCTTGCGCCATCAGGTGTTGTCGGAACTGGTGCAGCAGGTGGGTGAAACCTGCAACTTCACCACACTGGACGGTGCTTCGGTGCTCTACCTGGACCGTGTCGAAGCACCCTGGCCGTGGCGGCTGACGCTGATGGTGGGCGAGCATGTGCCCCTGCATTGCACCGCCAGCGGAAAATTGTTCCTGGCCCTGATGCCTGCCAAACAGCGTGACTTGCTGGTGTCCGAACTGACCCTGACGCCCATGACCGACGCCACCCTGACGTCCAAGGATGCGCTGCTGCAGGAATGCGCCAACATTGCCCATGCAGGCTACTCGCTGGACCGCCAGGAGTTCATCGATGGGTTGCTGGCCCTGGCCGTGCCGGTGTGTGATGACAGCGGCAGCATGCGTGCGGCCCTGGCCGTGCATGCGCCGGTCTCGCGCCTTTCGGCCGAGCAGGCGATGCAACGGTTGCCGGCGCTACAGGCGGCGGCCCAGCGCTTGCGTCGGCTTTTGTAAAGCCCGCCAGCCCGTTGGCACCCTGTTCACCACGCAGTAAAAACCAGCGACGATAATCGCGCGTTCATTCAAGGAGTAAGCGTGGATATTGTTTTGCTGGTCAAAGCCGCCGTCATGGGCATTGTTGAAGGCCTGACCGAATTTCTTCCCATTTCATCGACCGGTCACCTGATTTTGGCGGGTGCCTTGCTGGGCTTCGACGATTCCAAGGCCAAGGTGTTCGACATTGCCATCCAGACCGGCGCCATTTTTGCGGTGATCCTGGTGTACTGGCAAAAAATCCGCAGCACGCTGATTGCGCTGCCGAATGGAAAGCAGGCGCAGCAGTTTGCGTTGAATGTCCTGGTGGCTTTTTTGCCGGCGGTGGTGCTGGGGCTGCTGTTCGGCAAGGCCATCAAGGCGCATCTGTTCACGCCGGTGGTGGTCGCCAGCGCCTTTATCGTCGGTGGTTTCATTATTTTGTGGGCTGAAAAGCGCCAGCAGCGCAACCCGGCGGCCATTCGTATCCACAATGTCGAGTCGATGACGACGATGGACGCGCTCAAGGTCGGGCTGGTGCAATGCCTGGCGATGATTCCCGGCACCAGCCGCAGCGGTTCGACCATCATCGGCGGGATGCTGCTGGGCCTGTCGCGCAAGGCGGCGATTGATTTTTCTTTCTATTTGGCCATTCCGACGCTGATTGGCGCGGGCGTCTACAGCCTGTACAAGGACCGCGCGCTGCTGTCGATGGCCGATATCCCCATGTTTGGCGTTGGCCTGCTGTTTTCCTTTTTGAGCGCCTGGCTGTGCATTCGCTGGCTGCTGCGCTACATCGCCAACCACGACTTCGTGTACTTTGCCTGGTACCGCATCGCGTTTGGCATCGTTGTGCTGGCCACCGCCTGGAGCGGTCTGGTGGTCTGGGCGGATTGACCAAGAAACAGTGACTGCTCATCTGACTGAAGGTCGACTTGCGGTTTCTGTTTTCTGTTTTCTGGTTTTGGACTTTGGGTTTTGGAGGGTTCTTCTGTGGGTTATGGGGTGAGCGCCTTCCCGGCGGGGGGTAACTTTCTTTTCTGGCAAAAAAGAAAGTCACCAAAGAAAGTTGCCTTGGGGCGCGGGAGCGGATCAGAGCTGAACGCTCTGACGGGCCATCGCTTCGCTGGGCCCTGCGCTCTCTGATCGGCAGCCAGTCGCCCATGGCGTAGCTTGCTGGTTCTACCGCTCGTTCGCCAACAGCTTCACGCTCTGTTT
>JBBSRS010000131.1:0-7053 GCA_038242795.1 Burkholderiales bacterium | reverse complement strand
GCCCCCACCATGGGCGCCAGGATTGCCGCGTCCGACACCGCCAGCACAGGCGCCGAGCACACGATGACCATGTCGTAGTATTTGGAGGCAAGCTGCAGCAGCTGCTGGGTGGCACCGGTCATCAGGAGTTCCGCCGGATTGGGCGGGATGGAGCCTGCCGCCAGAAAATCGACATTGGGTGCAATCTTGCGGTGCAGCGCGTCTTCCAGCTTCACATTGCCACTCAGCACGTCACTGAAACCGTTGCCCTGTTCCAGTCCAAAGTAATGGTGCAGGTGGCCTTTTCGAAGGTCGGCATCGATCAGCAGCACTTTCTTGTTGGCCGCGCCCAGGACCGCCGCAAAGTTGCTGCTGATGAAGGACTTGCCGGTGCCGGCCGTCGGGCCGGTCATCAACACGATCGGGCTTGTGGCATCGATCATGGCGAACTGCAGCGACGTGCGCAGGCTGCGCAGGTTTTCAATGGCCGGCTCATCCGGGGACGTGATGGCCAGAATGTGCTGTCCGGTGGTCTTGCCCCCAATCCGCAGCAACTGCTTGGCTTGTACCTTGCTGAACGGAATGGTCGAGAACACGCGCAGGCCCGCCCGCTGCTCGATATCCGTCGGGTGCTTGATGCCGTCGCGCATGCTGTTGCGCAAAAATGCCAGCAGCAGGCCGGTCAGCAGGCCCAGCATTCCGGCGGTGGCCGTGATGTTGAAAGGCAATGGCCTGATGGGAATCTGGGGAACCGCCGCCGCGTCCACAATGCGCACGTTGCCGACCTTGCCTTCCGTGACCAGTTGGAGTTGCTGCGAACTGTTGAGCAGGCTTGCATACAGTTCCGTGTCAACCTTCATGTCACGCGTCAGCCGCAGGAAATCCTGCTCGACGGCTGGAAATGTCTTCATCCGGTTGTTGATCGCCGCCAGTTCGTTGGTCAGGCTCTTGATCTGCACGTCAATGGTCTGAATGCTGGGGTGCTGCGAGCCAAAGCGTCCGTCCAGGTCGGATCGCTTTTGCTGCAGGTCAAGCAGCGAGGTCTGGAGCTTGACCGACTGGTCAAGCACCACCTTGGATTCGGTGGTGAGGTCAAAAGCACCGTTGCGATTGCGAAACTGGTTGAACTTGTTTTCCGACTGTTCGATTTTCGCGCGCAGTTGCGGCAAATTGACTTTCAGAAAGCCCAGCATTTTTTCAGCCTCGGCGACTTTGCGCGCCACGTTCTGGCGCACATACATCGAACCGATTTCATTCAGGGTTTGCGCAATGATTTCAGGGTTGTTGCCGGTCAGGCTGGTCAGGATCACGCCCGACTGGCGTCCCTGCTCAACAATCAGGAGGGAGTGCTGCAACTCTTCAATGACGGCCAACCGGGGAAATCTCACCAGGTTGAATTCAGCCCCGGGTTTTCCAACGGCCGCGCTGACGAGCACCTGGCCTTTTTGACCGCCCACCGTGAACGCAAGAGGTGTTCCAAAATTGCCATTTCCAAGCGTGCTGCCATCGGGTGAAAGCAGTTCGTAGCCTTCTGCGCTGAGTCGAACCCGAAAACGCTTTGTCTCGAATTTGGGAGGCACGGCAAAGTTATCAACTTTCAGCGATTCGTTGCCGGTGACATAGCCCTTCATTCCCAGAAAACCGGGCTCCGAGGGCGATGTTGCGTCGCGGGCCAGCCACTTGCCGACGACGGGCAGGTATCTTGGCCAGACCGCCAAATCAAGCTGCAGACTTTGTACCGCCTGTCCGACGACCAGGCGTGAGCGAAGGATTTCCATTTCGGCCGATGCTGGCGACCTGATTTCGAACAGGTTGGACGCCGCCCCCAGCGCACCAGCCGTTGCGGCCGTGTTTTCCTTGGTTTCCTCCACCTGAATGAGCGAGTTGGCTTCATACACGGGTGTTGTGAGGACTGCATAAGCGCCGCCAAGCAGCAAGGCCAATGCCGTCACGCCTGCGATCAGCCAACGGTTGTCCGCCACCACGCCCACCAGGTCGAGCAGATTGGTTTCCGGGTCCTGGCGCAAGACAGACTGGGGCGGTGGAAGATTGAGTTGCTGGATGTACATGACGGACCTCGCTTTTTGAATCGGGCAGTGTTGGCCCAGTTACAGTAAAAACAGAATTTGCTTGAGAAGCGGAGACAGTGCGAATGAGCAGAAGGTGAAAAAACCTCAGCTGACGCGACAAGAAAACAGAAAATTTAAATCTTTAAAAATAATCTTCCGCTAATTTTTAAAGCCAACAGAAAATGATATATCCATCGTATTTTTAAAGCTGTTTAAAAATACGATGAATTCAGAATTCAGCCAAGTAAAAAATTAACCGGGAAGCTTGACTGGTTTAGGCATGGAACAAATTGCCAGGCACGAGTGCATTTAAAGCCGGCTGAATTTTTGCCTTTTATATTCCAGCCGTTCGCCGGGGATTATTCAAGTTGAACCCGGTTTTATTGATCAAAAGCTGAATGTGGATGGCTACCGCAGTGTTTTTGGCTTTTAGAGCTCAAAAACACCAGGTTTATTCTTTTTCAACCTCGTCCAACCAACTTCAACCCACCCCATGCAGCCTGACAACGCAAACAGCAAAGTCCAGGCAACCCTGCCCTGGCTATTTTTTTAAAATGCAATGTTTATTGATTGAGCAGTTCTACCTGGTGGTGTTCCAGCTGCAATTTTTTCTCTCGACCCAACAACTGAATCAGCAATGTGACCCGTTTGCTGGACACCGAATGCACCAAGCCTTCAAGACCGTTCAACCCGCAATTTTGCAAACGGACCCTGATTCCCGGCTGAAAAGGGCTTGTTTCACCCGCGTCGACCTTATTTTGAGCACTTTCCAACGCCCTGATCATTTGAAGCTCTTCTGGTTTCAGCATGGCAGGAATCTGTCCAAACCGGAGAACAAAGGAAATGCCACGCGTGGAGTGGACCACTGAAATGGACTGTCCGGCATGCGCCGGACGGAAAAATATATAGCGGGGAAACATGGGTTGCCACACTGTGGTCAAACCTTCAGGAGATTTTTTGAAGGTTTTGTATTGGCAAAAATATGCCTCAAAACCCTGAAGCGTCAGATTAAGGTGGGCAAGCTGCTCGCGTTGGGGCTGGGTATAGGCAACATACCAGCCTTGCTCATCCGACTCGCCTTGAGCAGGCTCGGACGATACAACACACGACAGCGCAGTTTTCATTCCCTCAACTCCCTTGTTTTCTTTTTATCTGACCTGAAACCAGAAATTTATATTCACGGCGAACCATCCGCCCGTCTTATTAAAAGACGCTGGATTGCATTTTTATTTTTTAACTTTCAAACATTCCAGGTTTCTGACATGCGATTTTTAAAAAGGCTTTTGCCGGAAAAACTGTTGATTAAATTCTGCCACTGGAAACGTACAAGTGCACAAATTTTCTCTCTCACATGGGTATATGAGAAATAGTTAACTTGTTTGTCTGAATCAGGGGACCACGCAACTGGTTTTGAGAAGAGCGGCAAGATCGTCAAAGTTAAAAACAACATTCGAAAAAAAATGTTGCTATTTATCTAAGTCGTTACTGTATGTAAACAGGTGAATTTGAGTTTACGTTTTGAGGTCTTGAAGGCCCCAAATGACGCTTGGACCCTGCTTGCCAAGCGTCTCGTCTGATTTTCAACACAGTGAAATTGGTGTAAATAAGGACGCACAGGAAGACAACCCGTGTTTTGCAACACTGTGAGTTTTTATGCGGGGTCAACTTCGGTGAAAACTGCATTCAGAGTGCAGCTGGCCCGCCATGGGCGCTACTGCAGAAATGCTAGCCTCGGCAGGACTCTTTGACGGTGAACGCCTTGGGGCTCCAAATCTGCCTTTTGGAAAATACCTGTTCGGCCTGGGTCGAACCCAAGCAGGCGTTCTGGGTGGGTCTGAGCCCTGTGCAAAAACTGAACTTGGAGCGGCCGGGGCTAGCTGCGTGCCCGCTGGTACAGGCCCTGCACCCTGGGCACATTGGACTGCAGTTCCTGAATACGCTGCGGACCCGAGGGGTGCGTCGACAAGAAACTCGGCCCACTGGCGCCACCACCGGCCTGTGCCATTTTTTGCCACAGGCTGACCGCGGCCTGCGGGTTGTAACCACCGCGCGCGGCCAACTCCAACCCCACGAGGTCGGCATCGCTTTCGTCATCGCGGCTGAAGCGCAGCGTGAGCAGTTCGGTGCCGACGTTGGCGGCCACATTGCCCAACTCCCCCAATCCGAGCAGTTGCGCGCCCAGTGACAGCAGGGTGCCGGTGCCCTGGCTTTTGGCAATGCGGGCACGGGCATGCTCGCGCAGGGCATGGGCCATCTCGTGGCCCATGATCATGGCGACTTCGTCGTCGGTGAGCTTCAACTGATCCAGAATGCCGGTGTAAAAAGCGATCTTTCCGCCGGGCATGCAGAACGCGTTGATCTGCTTGCTGCCAATCAGGTTGATTTCCCAGCGCCATTGCTTGGCGCGTTCATTCCACTGCACCGTGTGCGGAATCAGCCGCCTGGAAATGGCGACCAGCCGCTGCAGCTGGGGATTGCCGGGCGGCGCCAGAGCGCCTTGCGATTTGGCTTCTGCAAGAAGCTTTGCATATTGCTGGACGGAGGCGGCTTCCAGCTCTTCAGCCGGCACCAGGTTGCGAAGGCTCGACGACCGCCCCACGTCCACCTGGGCCAGCAAGGGCGCAGAAACCAGTGTGGCGGCTGATGCGGCAGCCGCCCGCAAAAAGCCGCGCCGTCCCCATCCGGCGGGGTGTTTGATATCGCATAGAAAGCACATGCGGGAATAATAGCCACAAACTGCAATCCACATGTCAGACAAAACCTTTTCGCCTCCTCTCTCCACATCACCACTTTCTGCAGCAACCGGCCCTGTGCAGGGCGAGGCTGCGCCCGCTTCCAAACCCGGTTGGCGTGAAATCTGGCGCGTCTATTCGGAAGCGGCCACGCTGCGCATGCTGCTGCTCGGGTTTTCAGCCGGGCTGCCGCTGCTGCTGGTGTTCGGCACGCTGAGTTTCTGGCTTCGCGAAGCGGGCATTGACCGCACCACGATTGGCTACCTGAGCTGGGTGGGCCTGGCCTATGGTTTCAAATGGGCCTGGGCGCCGCTGGTCGACCGGCTGCCGATTCCGCTGCTCACACGGTGGCTGGGCCGGCGCCGCAGTTGGCTGTTGCTGTCGCAGGGGGTCATCATGGTGGCGCTGGTCTGCATGGCGCTGACCGACCCCAAACTGGCGTTGCTGCCCGTGGTGTGGTGCGCGCTGGCCGTGGCCTTTGGTTCGGCCACGCAGGACATTGCGCTGGATGCCTACCGCATCGAATCGGCCGATATCCAGCGCCAGGCCGCGCTGGCTGCCGCCTACCAGACCGGCTACCGCATGGCGATGATCTGGTCGGGTGCCGGGGCGCTGTGGATTGCCGCGCGGGCAGAAATTGTCGGCGCAGCCGCCTACCAGCATGGCGCCTGGCAAACCGCGTATCTGGTGATGGCGGCGTCGATGCTGCTGGGCGTGGTGACCGTGCTGTGTTCACCCGAACCCCAGCGCCGCGAACTGCCGCCCAGCAAAAATGCTGCCGACTGGCTCAAGAGCGCGCTCGTCGAGCCGTTTGCCGACTTTTTGCGCCGCTACGGCAAGCAGGCGCTGTTGATCCTGGCGCTGATCGCGATGTACCGCATCAGCGATGTGGTGATGGGCATCATGGCCAATCCCTTTTATGTCGACATGGGCTACACCAAGGATGAAGTCGCCACCGTGACCAAAATTTACGGCGTCATCATGACGCTGGCCGGCGCCTTCCTGGGCGGCGGGCTGGCCATGCGCTTTGGGGTGATGAAGGTACTGATGCTGGGCGCACTGCTGAGCGCCGGCAGCAACCTGCTGTTTGCCTGGCTGGGCACCCAGGGCCACGATGTGACCGCGCTGATCTTTGTGATCTCCGCCGACAACCTGTCCAGCGGCATTGCGTCGGCTGCCTTCATTGCCTATCTGTCAAGCCTGACCAACATCAACTATTCGGCCACCCAGTACGCACTGTTCAGCTCGATGATGCTGTTGCTGCCCAAGGCGCTGGCGGGTTATTCGGGCCGTTATGTCGATGCCTTTGGCTACAGCAACTTTTTCACCGCCACCGCATTGCTCGGCGTGCCCGTTTTGCTGCTGATTGGCCTGGCTTCACGGTCAAAAACGGCACCTGCGCAATAGCTGCATACGTTTATAGCTATTATTTTTATAGCATTCTGAAATGCTTGTTTACGCCAACTTTACGGTGGCTTCAAGCCTGATTGTTGCGCCCGGCGCACCATGAAAGCCTGTGGCAACAGGTCCGGCAAAGGGATGCGCCATTTCCACCAGAGAACCGTCCATGACACAGCAACTATTGATGATCGAAGACGACACCCGCCTGGCCAGCATGGTGGGCGAATACCTGCGCCAGTCCGGCTATGGTTTTGCGCATGCCGCCACCGGCGCCAGCGGCCTGGAAGCATTGCAGGCCAGCGCGCCTGACCTGGTGATCCTGGACCTGATGCTGCCCGACATGGATGGCCTGGAAGTGTGCCGCCGGATCAAGGGCCAGGGCGGCGACGCCTCCCGCACCGCCGTGCTGATGCTGACGGCCAAGGGCGACCCGATGGACCGCATTGTCGGCCTCGAAATCGGTGCCGACGACTACCTGCCCAAGCCGTTCGAGCCGCGCGAACTGCTGGCGCGCATCCGCGCTGTGCTGCGCCGGGGCGGTGACAGCGCCGGCAGCAGCAGCGTTTCGGCCGGCAGCCACAAGGTGATGCGCTTCGGCTCGCTGGAGATCGACCGCGATGCACGCTCGGTGTCGGTGTCGGGCAATCTGTGCGAGCTGACCTCCTACCAGTTCGACCTGCTGGTGGCGCTGGCTGAACGCGCCGGCCGCGTGCTGAGCCGCGACCAGATCATGGAAGCCGTGCGGGGCCGCGAACTCGAGGCTTTTGACCGTTCGATCGATGTGCACATGGGCCGCATCCGCAGCGCCATCGAACTGGACGCCAAGGACCCCAAGCGCATCCTGACGGTGCGCGGCGTGGGGTACGTGTTTG
>JBBSRS010000130.1:0-7099 GCA_038242795.1 Burkholderiales bacterium | reverse complement strand
TTCAGAAGGAGCTTGCACGGGCAGCTATCAAAACCGTCGCGACACCGTATTCACCCTGGGGCTTGCGCCTGAGTGACAAGCCGCAGCTGGCGAATGTGGACGCCTTCAAGCGCGGCGCCATCGAAGTGCAGGACGAGGGTTCGCAGTTGCTGGCGTTGCTGGTCGATGCCAAGCGCGGCGAGATGGTGGTGGACTTTTGCGCTGGCGCCGGCGGCAAGACCCTGGCGCTGGGCGCGTCCATGCGCACCACGGGCCGTCTGTATGCGTTTGACACGTCGGCACACCGGCTGGCTGCGCTCAAGCCGCGCCTGGCACGCAGTGGCCTGTCGAATGTGCATCCGGTGGCGATTGCGCATGAACGCGACGACCGCATCAAGCGGCTGGCCGGCAAGATCGACCGGGTGCTGGTCGATGCGCCGTGCTCGGGCCTGGGCACCCTGCGGCGCAACCCGGACCTGAAATGGCGCCACAACCCGAAGGCGATCGAAGAGCTGACGGCCAAGCAGACCGCCATCTTGCAGAGCGCCGCGCGCCTGGTGAAGCCGGGCGGACGGCTGGTGTATGCCACCTGCAGCATCCTCCGCGAGGAAAACGAGGCAATCGCCGAGGCCTTCAGCGCGGCGAATCCGGACTTCCAGGTGCTTGAAGCCGCGCCATTGCTGACGCACATGGGCGTCGAGCATGCCGAAAAACTCTGCCGGGGCGCGTACCTGCGGCTGTGGCCTTATCTGCACCAGACCGACGGGTTCTTTGCGGCCGTCTGGCAAAAGGCCTGAGTCGGCCTCTGCCTTCCATCCCCATGGGCAAACCGAACGAGCCTTCCTGATGAAGGCGGTTTTCCGGTGCTGCCGCCGTTGCTTGCATGTTGAAGGGTCTTTGTAATTTAGACGCATCAATTTACAATCGAAGGTTGTCTGGCGCCACCCTGGAGACAAGCCTTGAATACGTGGCGGTCCTGGACTCATCCCAAAGGACTTTTATGTTGTTGTTCGATGCTGCCCTTGACGGGCTGGCAAATGGCCTCTTGGCAGCAAGCTGGTGGCAAATCGTGCTGTATGCACTGGTGACGACCCACATCACCATTGTCAGCGTGACGCTGTACCTGCACCGTCACCAGGCGCACCGCTCGCTGGACCTGCATGCCATTCCTGCGCATTTTTTCCGCTTGTGGCTGTGGCTGGCCACCGGTCAGGTCACCAAGGAATGGGTCGGCGTGCACCGCAAGCACCATGCCAAGTGCGAGACCCTGGAAGACCCGCACAGCCCGCAGGCCCATGGCATCAAGACCGTGCTGTTCACCGGTGCCGAGTTGTACCGGGCCGAGACCAAAAACCTGGAAACCATCACCAAATACGGTCGCGGCACGCCCGATGACTGGATCGAGCGCAATCTCTACACCCGTTACAGCTGGCAGGGCGTCGGCCTGATGCTGGTCATCAACCTGGCGCTCTTCGGCGTGGCCGGGCTGAGCGTGTGGGCGGTGCAGATGATGTGGATTCCCATCACGGCGGCCGGCATCATCAACGGCATCGGCCACTACTGGGGCTACCGCAATTTCGAGGCGTCCGATGCCAGCACCAACGTGTCGCCCTGGGGCATCATCATTGGCGGCGAAGAGTTGCACAACAACCACCACACCTATCCCACGTCGGCCAAGTTCTCGGTCAAGCCGTACGAGTTCGACATTGGCTGGGGCTATATCCGCGCCATGGAGTTGGTCGGTCTGGCTTCGGTGAAAAAGGTGCCGCCACGTCTCAAGCTGGGCGTGGTGCAGCCGTTGGCTGACGAGAACACGCTCGAAGCCCTGATTGCCCACCGCTACGAGGTCATGGCCGGCTACGCCCGTGAACTGCGCCGCGCCGGCGAGGTTGAAATTGCCCTGCTGAAAGCCAAAAAGGCCGACGTTTCGATGCTGAAACTGGCCAACCGCTGGCTGCACCGTGACGAAGACAAGGTGCCGGCCGCCGCCAGGCCGCAAGTTGCCCAGGTCCGCGCCGAGTACCCGGTGCTCGACAAGATGGTCACGATGCGCGAGGAGTTGCGCCAGTTGTGGCTGAGCACCTCGGCGTCGCGCGAGCAACTGGCTGCGGAACTCCAGGCCTGGTGCCATCGGGCTGAAGAAAGCGGCATTGCTGCACTGCGCGAGTTTTCGATGAAGCTGCGCTCTGCCCGCGCCTGAGCATTCTGCGCACAAGTTGGTTTGAATAACCTGAAAGCCGCCGCAGCGAGGACTCGCTGCGGCGGCTTTTTTTTGCATTAGAGAACAGGGCAGGCAAGGAGCGCAGGCACGTGTAAAAGCGCTGCGGCGTTGTTCTTTTGCAGCAGATGGACAAGCTGATGGCCCGGGGCACAAAAAAACCCGCTGGGGTGACAGCGGGTTTTTTGGCAACGCCAGGAGGCGTTGTGCAGGGCTCAGGCTGAATTACTTCAGCTTGATTTCCTTGTATTCCACATGCTTGCGTGCCTTGGGATCAAATTTCATGATCAGCATTTTTTCAGGGGTGGTCTTCTTGTTCTTGTCGGTCGTGTAGAAGTGACCGGTGCCCGCTGTCGATTGCAGCTTGATTTTTTCGCGTCCGCCTTTAGCCATGGTCGTTCTCCTTAAACTTCACCGCGGGCACGAAGGTCCACGAGGACCGCATCGATACCGTTTTTGTCAATCAAGCGCAGACCGGCTGCGGTGATGCGAAGGCGCACGAAACGCTTTTCGCTTTCGACCCAGATACGGCGGTACTGCAGATTGGGCATGAACCGACGCTTGGTTTTGTTGTTTGCGTGAGAAACATTGTTTCCCACCATCGGGCCTTTGCCCGTTACCTGACAGACGCGTGCCATGAGCGCAGTCTCCGTAAAAAATTAGAAATAGGATGCTAAAAAACCCGATGGGCCTGTGCTGGACAGACCCTACGAATGCTCAGCTAAGCCATAAATTATAGCCCGAAAACCAAATTAGCCGAAACCCGGCGTTTTGGCAGTGTGCTGAAAAAGCGCATGCGCCACGGGCTGCAATGCTGGCTTTATTCGTTTTGCTCCAGAAAACGCTGGGCATCCAGCGCGGCCATGCAGCCGGTGCCGGCGCTGGTGATCGCCTGCCGGTACACATGGTCCTGCACGTCGCCCGCCGCAAACACGCCCGGAACGCTGGTCATGGTGGCCATGCCCTGCAGGCCGGTCTGGGTGATGAGGTAGCCGTCCTTCATCTCCAGCTGGCCGGCGAAGATGTCGGTGTTCGGATGGTGGCCGATGGCGATGAAGCAGCCCTTGAGCGCGAGGTCCTGCGTGGCGCCGGTTTTCGTGCTTTTCAGCCGCACGCCGGTCACGCCGGACGCGTCGCCCAGCACCTCGTCGAGCGTCTGGTGCAGTTGCAGCGCAATCTTGCCGCTGGCGACTTTGTCATGCAGCTTGTCGATCAGGATGGCTTCGGCCTTGAAGGTGTCGCGGCGATGCACCAGCGTGACCTTGCTGGCAATGTTGGACAAATACAGCGCTTCCTCGACCGCCGTGTTGCCGCCGCCCACCACGCAGACTTCCTGCTCGCGATAGAAAAAACCGTCGCAGGTGGCGCAACCGGAAACGCCGCGCCCCATGAAGGCGGTTTCGGATTCCAGTCCCAGGTACTTGGCTGAGGCGCCGGTGGAAATGATCAGCGTGTCGCAGGTGTAGGTGCCGCTGTCGCCGGTCAGCGTGAACGGGCGTTGGCTTAGGTCCACCTGGTTGATGTGGTCAAAAATGATTTCGGTGTTGAAACGTTCGGCGTGCGCCAGGAAACGCTGCATCAGCTCGGGCCCCTGAACGCCGTCGACATCGGCCGGCCAGTTGTCCACGTCGGTGGTGGTCATCAGCTGGCCGCCCTGGGCCATGCCGGTGATCAGCATCGGCTTGAGGTTGGCGCGTGCCGCATAAATGGCCGCGGTATAGCCAGCCGGGCCCGAGCCAAGAATGAGAACTCTGGAATGTTTCATGATGTAGCACCTGATAAGTGATGGGGGAACTCAGGTAGAGTCAGCTCGCGTCTATGTTCAGCAAGGTAAAAACTTTGACAGTATCTATATTTTGCAAAAGCGCGGCCATTGTAAGAAATCGCCTGGCAATTGTCGGCCATGGGGTTGAAGGGGGCCACGCGTGACCGCCACCATGGTGTCCCGGCTGGACCTGCTGCGCCGCGTGCCTCTTTTTTCAATGCTGACCACCAGCCAGGCCGTGTTGGTGGCCGATGCCGTGGTCAAGCGGCGCTACCGAAAAGGCGAGACCATTGTCGAGCAGGGAAAAAAATCCTGTGCCCTGACCATTTTGCTGAACGGCCGCGCCCGCGTGGTCAGCCGCGATGCGCGGGGGCGCGAAGTGATCCTGGCCACCATGCGTTCCGGTGATTACGTGGGCGAGATGAGCCTGATCGACCAGGCGCCGCACTCGGCGTCCGTCGTCGCCGAAATGCAGTCCGATACGCTGGTGCTTGACGAAATGGCGTTCGCGCGCTGCCTTCCCGACAGCGACTCGGTGGCCTATGCGGTGCTCAAGGGCTTGGTGCACCGCCTGCGCCAGGCCGACCGCAAGATCGAGTCCCTGGCCCTGATGGACGTGTACGGCCGGGTGGCGGGTGCATTGCTCGACTTTGCCGTCGATGCCACGCCCGGCGCCGACGGCGCCGCCATGATTCGCGGCAGGGTCTCGCGCCAGGATGTGGCGAAAATGGTCGGCGCCTCGCGCGAGATGGTCAGCCGGGTGATGAAGGACCTGGAAGAGCGCGGCTTTATCGAAACGCAGGACGACGGCTCGCTGCTGGTGAGGCCGCATCTGGATTCGCTGGTCTGAGTGGACGCGTTTACAGTCGAGGGGCTGCCCCCGACATGAAAGCTTCACCCAACTGCGTTAAGCTCCAAGACCCGCTTATGACCTACTCGCTAGATACCCTGAACTCCCGAAATTCCCCTGCTGCGGCCGCGCCCGGCGGCTTTAAACGTGTAGCCCGCGAAGTTGGCCTGATCCTGGGGCTGGTTGGCCTGATTCTCTGGATGGCTGCCTTGCTGAGCTACTCGCCGCAGGACGCGGCCTGGTCAACGTCGGGCAATCCGGATGCCGCCAGCGGCACCCTGGTGGCGGCCAGGAACTGGGGCGGCCACCTGGGCGCCTGGCTGGCCGATGCCAGGTACTTCTTGCTGGGCTTTTCGGTCTGGTGGGCACTGGCAGCCGGCGGCTGGGTCTGGGGCCAATCGGTGACGCGCGGACTGCGCCGCGATGTGCTGGCGCCGGAACCCGCCGCGAGCCGCCTGCGGTTCTGGCTCGGGCTGGGGCTGCTGCTGCTGGCCAGTGCCGCACTGGAATGGTCGCGCCTGTACCGCTTCGAGTTCAGGCTGCCGGGCCATGCCGGCGGCGTGATTGGCTATGTGCTCGGCAACCTGGGCGTCAAATGGCTGGGGTTTGCCGGTTCGGGACTGGTCTTCATTGCGCTGGGCTTGATCGCCGTGGCCAGCGTGTTCAATTTTTCCTGGGGCCGCGTCGCCCTGCGCCTGGGCGCCAGGATCGACAGCGTCGTGGCGTCGCGCCGTGAAAAACGCGAGCTGGCGCAGGACCTGGCGGTGGGCAAGCAGGCCGTCCGCGAGCGCGAGGAGACGCTCAGCGATGAACGCATCGAGACCGGGGCCCACCACCCGGTGCCGGTCATCATCAAGCAGCCGGTGGTGGAAGTGCCGAAAAGCGAGCGTGCCGCCAAGGCCAGGCCAGGTGTGCCGGCAGGCGCTTCGCCGGCCCAGGCAGCGACCGCACCGGCCGCGCATGCGCCCGTGCCCGGCGTGTCGCATGTGCCTGCCGCCCCCGCTTTGCTGGCCGCGGCCGCCAACTCGCAGGCGGATTCCCACCTGCCGCAGGTCAGCCTGCTCGACACCGCGCTGCTGAAGCAGGAAAGCGTGGCGTCCGAAACGCTGGAAATGACCTCGCGGCTGATCGAGAAAAAGTTGAAGGACTTCGGCGTCGAGGTGCGTGTCGTGGCCGCCGCGCCCGGACCGGTGATCACGCGCTATGAAATCGAGCCGGCCACCGGCGTCAAGGGCTCGCAGGTCGTCACCCTGGCCAAGGACCTGGCGCGCGCGCTGAGCCTGGTGTCGATCCGGGTGATCGAGACCATTCCCGGCAAGAACTACATGGCGCTGGAGTTGCCCAACGCCAAGCGGCAGATGATCAAGCTCAGCGAAATTCTGGGCTCCAAGGTCTACCACGACGCCCCCTCGCTGCTGACCATGGGCCTGGGCAAGGACATTGCCGGCCATGCGGTCGTCGCCGACCTGGCCAAGATGCCGCACTGCCTGGTCGCCGGCACCACCGGTTCGGGCAAGTCGGTGGGCATCAACGCCATGATCCTGAGCCTGCTCTTCAAGGCCGACCCGCGCGACGTGCGTCTGCTCTTGATCGACCCGAAGATGCTGGAGATGAGCGTCTACGAAGGCATTCCGCACCTGCTGGCGCCGGTCGTCACCGACATGCGCCAGGCCGCCCACGGCCTGAACTGGTGCGTCGCCGAAATGGAAAAGCGCTACAAGCTGATGAGCAAGCTCGGCGTGCGCAACCTGGCCGGCTACAACGCCAAGATCGACGAGGCCAATGCCAGCGAGGAATTCATCTACAACCCCTTCAGCCTGACGCCCGACGAGCCCGAGCCGCTCGAGCGCCTGCCGTACATCGTCGTGGTGATCGACGAGCTCGCCGACCTGATGATGGTCGTCGGCAAGAAGATCGAGGAGCTGATCGCGCGGCTGGCGCAAAAGGCGCGCGCCTCGGGCATCCACCTGATCCTCGCGACGCAGCGGCCGAGCGTCGACGTGATCACCGGGCTGATCAAGGCCAACATCCCGACGCGCCTGTCGTTCCAGGTCTCGAGCAAGATCGACTCGCGCACGATCCTCGACCAGATGGGAGCCGAGGCGCTGCTCGGCATGGGCGACATGCTCTACATGCCGGCCGGCACCGGCTTTCCGGTGCGCGTGCATGGCGCCTTCGTCAGCGACGACGAGGTGCACCGGGTCGTCAGCTACCTGAAGAGCCAGGGGCCGCCAAACTACATCGATGGCATATTGGAGGGCGGCACGCTCGATGTCGATGGCGACGC
>JBBSRS010000129.1:0-7106 GCA_038242795.1 Burkholderiales bacterium | reverse complement strand
CAGGCGTGAAAGTGGCGCGGGCACGCCGCGCCGAGTGGCACTGCATGTTGACGGCAATGGGGTTCATCGTGATGTGGGTGGCAGCCAGTTCAATGTGGACTGCAAACGCCGTTGAGTCGCCACCCAGGCCCTGAGGTCCCACGCCCAATTGGTTGACTGCGGCAGACAGCGCGTCTTCCAGCCTGGCGCCTTCGGGGTCGCTGCAATGGCTGCCCAGTTCTCGGGTGGCGGCGCGCTTGGCCAGCGCCACGCTCAAATCCGACGTGCCGCCAAGCCCGACACCGACGATGGTGGGCGGGCAGGTCTTGCCACCCGCCGCCAGCACGCAGTCGATCACGAAGGTCTTGATGGCGTCGATGCCTTCAGCGGGAATGGCCATCTTCAAAAACGAATTGTTTTCCGACCCGCTGCCCTTGGGGATCATTTCAATTTCCAGCGTGTCGGGCGTGTCGGTGAAGTCAATGTGAATCACCGGCACCTCGATGCCACAGGAGGTGTGGTTGTTCTTGCGGGTCAGCGGATGCACGACCGAGGAACGCAGCGGGTGCTCGCGGGTGGCGCGTTCGCAGCCGCGGCGTATCGCCTGTTTGAGCGCATGGCCGTCAACCTCCACGTTCGAGCCGATCAGCAGGTTGTAAATGGGAATGCCGGTGTCCTGGCACAGCAGGTTGTCGGTGGCTTCGGCCACCTGGATATTGGTCACCATGGTCGCCAGCACGTTTCGGGCCGTGGCAGCCGTCTCGGTCCGGGTCAGCCGGTCCAGCCCGGCCTTGACATCCGGCGGCAGCATCTTGAGCGCGCGGATGTACAGCGTCATGGCGGCGTCTTCCACCGCTTGCAAATCAATCTTCATCGGTTGTTCCTCGTGTCAGTCGGTGGTGATCTTGCGGTTTTTCACCACGGTCGCCCAGAGCCTGGACTCCGCATCCATCGCCTTTGAAAATTCGGCCGGGGTGTTGCCCACCGGGGTCATGCCCTGCACGTACAGACGTGCCTTGGTGTCTGATTCGGCCAGCACCTTGGCGGTGTCGAGCTGGATTTTTTCGATGATTGCTTTGGGCGTTCCGGCGGCAGCGAACAAACCGAACCAGCCGGTGTTCTCGAAACCCGGCAACCCGCTTTCTGCCACGGTGGGAACATCGGGCAACTGCTGCGAGCGCTCCTTGCCGGTGACGGCCAGCGCGCGCAGCCGGTCATGGCCCAGCAAGCTTGAGGAAGCCGCAAAGTTGCCGACCATCATCTGAATCTGGCCGGCGATTAGGTCGGTGTAGGCCACCGACTCGCCCCGGTAGGGGACATGGTTGATGTCGATGCGCGCAGCATCGGCAAAGTTTTCAGCCGCCAGATGCACCTGGCTGCCCACGCCGGCAGAGCCAAAGTTCACGGCGCCCGGCGTGGCCTTGGCCTGGGCGATCAATGCCTTCATGCTTTTGATCGGAGAGCGATCGGGCACGACCAGCAGCATCGGGCTGCCCGCCACGTTGGTGATCGGCGCCAGGTCCTTTTTGGTGTCAAAGGGCATGCGCTTGTAGATGTGCGGATTGATGGTGATGCTGCCCGAAGCCATCAGCAGGGTGTAGCCGTCCGGGGTTGACTTGGCCACCACATCCGCGCCCAGGTTGCCGCCGGCCCCGCCGCGGTTTTCCACCAGCACCGGCTGGCCCCACAGAACCGCCAGCTTCTGGCCGACCATGCGCGCCACCACATCGGTCGAGCCGCCGGCGGAAAAGGGCACGATCAGGCGCACCGGCTTGCTGGGCCAGCGTTCCTGCGCCGCGGCAGGCAATCCGCTGCCTGCCGCGAGTGTGACGACAGCAGCGGCAACCACGCGGCTCAGGGCAGAACGTCGGGTAAGGGTCATGGGGTCTCCTTGCGATGAAAAAACAGACTTTGTGCCGCTGCACAATGTCAGGAAAGCTCAAGCAACCTCAGGCAAACAGTGCCAGGGCAAAGGCCATTCCAGCGGCGGCGGCAAACCCCGCGGCGCCGGCAATCCAGTCCTTGCGCAAACCCGAGGCGGTGCCAAATTCAATCAGCAGCAGCCGGACGCCGCCCGCCATGTGCAGTGCCAGCAAAACGACCAGCCCCCATTCGGCGAACTTGAAAAGTCCCTGGTCGGCAAAGCGCAGAAAACCGTCCAGCGCAGCGGCCCCCTGCAGGGCCTGGCCCAGTGCCCAGAAATGCAGCGGCAGGAAAGCCGCCAGGCCCAGGCCCGACAGGCGATGCAGCAAAAAAGCCCAATAGGCCGGATGGGCGCGGGCGCGCTGGTCGTTGCGGCGTTTCATGGCGCCACCACCGCATAGACAGCGCGCAGGCCTGTCACCAGCAGCAGCAGCCCGAAAGCCCGCGAGAGCCAGAGCGCAACACTTTCCCCCAGACCCCACCATTCACGCGCAATATTGGCCACACCCACCGGCACATGCACCGCGCAGGCCACGACAAACACCGCGTAAAACGCAGCAAAGCCCCAGTTGCCCTGCGTGCGACCCAAAATTTCAGCGGCGCTGAGCCCGCCGCGCACCGCATAGACCATAACCCCCAAATGCACCAGAACACACAGCGCCAGCACCATGGCGCTGATGCGCTGCCAGTACCAGCGCCTGGCCTGCGCAATACCGGCCGCCACCGCCGCACTCACAGCTCGCCCCGCACCGCTGCCTTGGCGACTTTGCGCTTCAGCCCGGCAATCGATAGCGTGGGCGCAAGCTGCTTGGGGCAGCGCTCGGTGCACGAGCCCTGGGTGTGGCATGAATGACAGCCCGCATCGCCCGCCACCGCACGCAGCCGTTCGTCCTGCTGCACGTCGCGCACGTCGTTGGCCAGCGTCCAGGCGCGGTTGAGCGCAGCCGGCCCCAGGTAGTCCGGTCGCCAGCTCACCACATCGCAGGACGCGTAGCAAATGGCGCAGCCGATGCACTCGATACCCGCGTCGGCTGCCTTGCGTTCTTTTGACGCGGGTTCGACCCGGGCAAACGCGTCGTGGCGGGTGAGTTCGCCCTTGAACTGACCCTTGGCCTTGGCCCATTTGTCAAAGAACTCGCGCATGTCGGTGGCCAGGTCCTTGATGACCGGCAGATTCGACAGCGGCGCGATTTCCAGTTCGTCGTTTTGCGCGACCTTGGAAACATGCGTGCGACAGGTCCAGCGCGCCTTGCCATTGACGGTCATGGCGCACGAGCCGCACATGCCCACGCGGCACGCAAAACGGTAGCTCAACGACGGCTCAAGATACCGCTGGATGTAGGTCACCACATCCAGCACGGTCTGGCTTTCGTTGCGCGGCACGTCGTAGGCCGTGAACCCGCCGTCCGCTTTGCCGCGCCATACCTTTACTTTGAGAGTTTTATGCATCTGCGTATTCTTGATTTGGCGAATAGAAAATAAAAGCTAGTAATAATTTGCTTGAGATAAATTATTTGTTTATCTCGAAGGGTCGTCGTCGGCGCGATCCGTGCCAACAAAGGGAGACAGGAATGCGTTCAGTCCGGACTTTTAAAACTTTTCTGGCCGTGGTCGAACACGGCAGCTTCGCGGCAGCCGGCCACGCGATCGGCCTGACGCCGGCAGCGATTGGCCTGCAGATGCGCAGCCTGGAAGAAGAGTTGAACCAGCAGTTGTTTGAACGGGCCACGCGCTCGGTGGCCCTGAGCACGGCTGGCCGCAAGCTGGTGCCGGCCATTCAGGATCTGGTGCGGCGCCATGAGGCACTGGTCGCCGGCAGCGACACCGACGGCCTGTCAGGCACCGTCGTGATGGGGGCGCTTATCTCGGCGTTGATGGGGTCGTTCGCAGATGCCCTGTGGACCATCAAAAAGCAGTATCCGCGTCTGGAAGTGCGCCTGCTTGCCGGCCAGTCGGACGACTTCATGCGCAAGGTCGAGCAGGGCCAGCTGGACGGCGCGGTGGCCATCCGGTCGCCGCATGCGCTGCCCTCGAACCTGATCTGGACACCGCTGTACCGCGAGGCCATGGTGCTGATCGCGCCGCGCCACCCCCACTTCGGGTTGCCTGCCGACCCGATCGACATGCTCCGCAGCTGCCCCTTCATCCGGTTCGACAGGACGACATGGACCGGCTGTCTGGTGAGCGAGGTCTTGCGCCAGTGCAACGTCATGCCAACCGATGCGATGGAGCTGAATTCGTTTGAGGCCATCATGGAAATCGTGCGCCAGGGCTTTGGCCTTGCGATCGTGCCCAAGCTGGCAAACGTCGACTGGTCCAGGGACCGGGGACTGATGATCATCCCCCTGCCTTACGTTGTGTTGGAGCGCGATGTGGGACTGCTGGAGCGCAGCAGTCACCTGAGGACAGGGTTTACTGAAGCGATCAAGCAGTATTTCATCCACAACAAGCAGCAGGAAAGCAAGTCCCCCGATTAACGAAACCGCCGCAGCCCTGATCCTTGGCTAAATCATGGTTTTGCGCACTGCACACATCCATTTAATGCTATCGAAAAAGTAGTGAATCCTGCAGCGTATCAACGCGTTGGTTGCACGATCAGGCGCATTTTCTAATGGCATCCGCCAGCAGATTGACGATGCGGTCGATGTGCTCTTTCTCCACGATGAACGGCGGGCACACCACCACGTTCTCGCCGGCGGGCCGCACCATGACGCCGTTGTGAAAGCATTCCATGAAGATGTCGTAGGCGCGCTTGCCCGGCGCACCGGCGACCGACGCCAGCTCGACGGCACCGGCCAGCCCCAGCGTGCGGATACTGATGACGTTGGGCAGCCCTTTCAGGCTGCTGTGCATCGCATCGCCCAGCACCTTGCCCATCTGGCCGGCGCGCGCGAACAGGTTTTCCTGCTGGAACAATTCCAGCGTGGCAATCGCCGCCGCGCAGGACACCGGATGGCCGGAATAGGTGTAGCCGTGGAAGAATTCCACCGCGTACTCGGGGCTGTTGGCGCTGCCCTTCATCATGGCGTCGTAAATGCGGTCGGTGCAGATCACGCCGCCCAGCGGAATCACGCCGTTGGTCACGCCCTTGGCAAAGTTCAGCATGTCGGGCACGACGCCGTAGTAGTCGGCGCCAAAGTTGACGCCCAGGCGGCCAAAGCCGGTGATGACTTCATCAAAAATCAGCAAGATGCCGTGCTTGTCGCAAATCTCGCGCAGCCGTTTCAGGTAGCCCTTGGGCGGCAGGTACCAGCCGGCGCTGCCGGAAATCGGCTCGACGATCACGGCGGCCACATTGCTTGGGTCGTGCAGCGGCAGGATGCGGTTTTCCAGCTCCAGCAGCAGGTCTTCGGTCCATTCGGGCTCGACGCCGTTGATGTAGGCATGGCTGACCGGGTCATGGATGAAGCGCAGGTGGTCCACGCGCGGCAGCAGCGCCGTGCCGTACACCTTGCGGTTGGCCGGAATGCCGCCCACGCTCATGCCGCCGAACCCGACGCCGTGGTCGCCCTTTTCCCGGCCGCGGAACACAGTGCGGTGGCCTTCGCCGCGCGCCCGGTGGTAGGCCAGCGCCACTTTCAGCGAGGTGTCGGCGGCCTCCGAGCCGGAGTTGCAGAACAACACCTTGTTCAGGTCGCCCGGCGCCATGTCGGCGATCATTTCGGCGGCCCTGAAAGCCTGGTCGTTGCTGGCCTGGAAGGCGGTGGCGTAGTCGAGCGTGTCGAGCTGCTTCTTGATGGCTTCGTTGATCGGTTTGCGGTTGTGGCCGGCGGTGACGCACCACAGGCTGGAAATACCGTCGATCACCTGACGGCCGTCATGCGTCGTGAAATGCATGCCGTCGGCGGCCACGAAGATGCGCGGGTCCTTCATGAAGCTGCGGTTGGGCGTGAACGGCAGCCACTGGTGGTCCATGTTGAAGTTCTGATAAGCCATGTCGGTCTCCTGGGTGCAAAAAGGTGAAGCGGGCGAATGCAAGACGAATTTGCATTCTGGCATCCCCCGGCGCCCTGCGCAGCCGCAAGCCAGCCGCGAGTGCGACAGCCACACGCCACCTGCGACAATTCATCCCCTATGAATCACGCTTATGTTCTGACCCTCTCTTGTCCCGACCGCCGGGGCATTGTTCATGCCGTATCGGGCTTTCTGTTCGAGCATGGCGGCAATATTGAAGAAGCTGCGCAATACAACGACCAGGGCAAGGGTCTGTTTTTCATGCGCGTGCAGTTTGCCTGCAATGCGCTGACGCACGAAGAGCTGTCAAGCCAGCTGAAAACCTTTGCCGAGCCCTTCCAGATGACCTGGAAACTGCATGACAGCGCGCAGCCGATGCGCACGGTGATTCTTGTCAGCAAGGAAGGCCACTGCCTGAACGACCTGCTGTTTCGCTGGAAGTCGGGCCTGCTGCCGGTGGATGTGCGCGCCATCATTTCCAACCACCGCGCCTTCTACCAGCTGGCCGCCAGCTACAACATCCCGTTTCACCACCTGCCGGTCAGCGCCGCCACCAAGGCGCAGGTCGAGGCCAAGCAGCTGGAAATCATCGAGTCCGAAGGCGCCGAGCTGGTGGTGCTGGCGCGCTACATGCAGATTTTGTCGAACGACCTGTGCAAGCAGCTGGCCGGCCGGGCCATCAACATCCACCACTCCTTCCTGCCCAGTTTCAAGGGGGCAAAACCCTATTACCAGGCGCACGACCGGGGCGTCAAATTGATCGGCGCCACGGCGCATTACGTGACCGCCGACCTGGACGAGGGACCGATCATCGAGCAGGACGTGGCACGCGCCGACCATGGCAACACCGTGGAAGACCTGACGGCGATGGGCCGCGACACCGAAAGCCAGGTGCTGGCCCGTGCCGTCAAATGGCACAGCGAGCACCGGGTGGTGCTCAACGGCCACAAAACCGTGATCTTCAAATAGGGGCCCCCCATGGCAACTGCCGAAACTCCTTCCGCCCAGAATGGCGTCCCCCCCTTTGTCCGGGGACCTGTGCCGATGGAGGCCTACGCAGTGCCCAGCGCGGCTGCCAAGCGCATCCCGCCGATCCAGTGCCTGCTGACGTTTGAAGCGCTGGCGCGGCTGCGCAGCGTCACCCTGTCGGCCGAAGAACTGTGCGTCACGCCCAGCGCGGTCAGCCACCGCGTCAAGCAGCTGGAGCAGATCATCGGCACCAAGTTGTTTGGCCGGGCCGATTTTTCACT
>JBBSRS010000128.1:0-7116 GCA_038242795.1 Burkholderiales bacterium | reverse complement strand
TGCGGCGTCTGGGAAATTTTCCTGCCCGGCGTGGCAACGGGCGCCCGCTACAAGTTCGAAATCCTGGCCGCTGACGGCCAATTGCTGCCGGCCCGCGCCGACCCGTATGCGCGGCAGGCTGAATTGCGCCCGGCCACCGCCAGCATCGTGGCGGCCATGCCCGCGCGCACGCCGTCGTCGGAGCAGCGCCGGCAGGCCAACGCGCTGGATGCGCCCATGAGCATCTACGAAGTCCATCTCGGGTCCTGGCGGCGCATCGACGACCCGGCAAGCGGCCTGCAGCGCTGGCTGACCTGGGACGAGATGGCCGACCAGCTGGTGCCCTACGCGCAGGACATGGGCTTCACCCATCTGGAGCTGATGCCCGTCAGCGAGTTTCCGTTCGATGGTTCCTGGGGCTACCAGCCGGTCGGCCTCTACGCGCCGACCGCGCGGTTTGGCGATGCCGACGGCCTGGTGCGCTTCGTCGCGTGCTGCCACGCGGCGGGCATCGGCGTGCTGTTCGACTGGGTGCCGGCGCACTTTCCCACCGACGCCCACGGCCTGGGCAACTTCGACGGCTCGCCGCTATACGAATACGCCGACCCGCGCGAAGGTTTCCACAACGACTGGAACACGCTGATCTACCACCTGGGCCGCACCGAGGTCCGCAACTTCCTGATCGGCAATGCGCTGTACTGGCTGGAGCGTTTCGGCATTGACGGCCTGCGTGTCGATGCGGTGGCGTCGATGCTCTACCGCGACTACAGCCGACAATCGGGCGAATGGATCCCCAACATACACGGCGGCCGCGAGAACCTGGAAACCATCGCCTTTCTGAAGCGCCTGAACGAGGTGATCGACAGCGAGCGGCCAGACGCCATCACACTCGCCGAGGAGTCGACGTCTTTTCCCGGCGTGTCGCGCCCCACCGCTGAGGGCGGGCTGGGCTTTCACTACAAATGGAACATGGGCTGGATGCACGACACGCTGCAGTACATGGCGCGCGACCCGGTGCATCGCCAGCACCATCAGGGCGAAATGACCTTCGGCCTGAGCTACGCCTTCACCGAAAACTTCGTGCTGCCCATTTCGCATGACGAAGTCGTGCATGGCAAAGGTTCGCTGCTGGGCAAGATGCCCGGCGATGACTGGCAGCAATTCGCCAACCTGCGCGCCTACCTGGGTTTCATGTTCGGCCATCCGGGAAAAAAGCTGCTGTTCATGGGCTGCGAATTTGCGCAGGTGCGCGAATGGAACCACGACCAGAGCCTGGACTGGCACCTGCTTGGCGACCCACAACACGCCGGCGTGCAGCGGCTGGTGCGCGACCTGAACCAGCTTTACAAAGCCTCTCCGGCGCTGTATCAGCTCGATTTTGTACCGGCCGGTTTTGAATGGATAGACCACCAGGATGCCGCGCATTCGGTGTTCAGCTTTGTCCGGCGCGGGCTGGACGCCAGCACCTTCGTGCTGGTCGTGTGCAACTTCACCCCCGCCGTGCAAACGGCCTACCGCATCGGCGTGCCGCGGCTTGGCGACTACCGCGAGCGGCTCAACACCGACTCAGAACATTACGGCGGCAGCAACGCCGGCACGCCGCTGGGCATGGCAAAGGCAGAGCCGGTGGGCTGGCAAGGCCACGCGCAGTCCATCGTGCTGACGCTGCCGCCCCTGGCAACCGTTTTTTTGGAATGGACAGTATGAACACGAATGACAAAATCCTGCCCGGCAAGCCCTGGCCGCTGGGCGCCAGCTGGGACGGCCAGGGCGTGAATTTCGCCGTCTTTTCAGCCCATGCGTCGGCCATCGAGCTGTGCCTGTTCGACGACGCCGGCACGCTGCAAACACGCTGCGAATGCCTGCCCGGCCACACCGACGACATCTGGCATGGCTACCTGCCGAACGCCGCGCCGGGCCTGATCTACGGCCTGCGGGCGCAGGGCGAATGGCAGCCCGAACACGGCCACTTTTTCAACCCGAACAAGCTGCTGCTCGACCCCTATGCCCGCGAAGTGGTCGGCACGTTCGAGTGGCGCAGTGAAAACTTTCCCTATGTCCACCCCAGCCCGCCGGACCAACCGCCCGAGCAACCACCCGAGATGGATGGCCGCGACAACGCTGCCGGCGCGTTGAAGGCGCGGGTGGTGCAAGAAGGCAGTTTCGACTGGTCAGGCGACCAGTCGCCCGGCGTGCTGCTGGAGGGCACGGTGCTGTACGAGGCCCACGTCAAGGGCTTTTCCAGGCGCAACCCCGCCGTGCCCGAAGCCTTGCGCGGCACGTATGCCGGCCTGGCCGACCCGGCGTCGCTGGCGCATCTGAAGCGCCTGGGCGTGACCAGCATCAGCCTGTTGCCGGTGCATTACGCACTGGACGAAGAGCGGCTGGCCGGCATGGGCCTGTCCAATTACTGGGGGTACAACTCGCTGGGTTTCTTTGCGCCCAGCGTCCGGCTGGCATCACAGCAGGACGATGTCAACCCGCGCGACGAATTCCGCAGCATGGTCAAGGCGCTGCATGCCGAAGGCCTGGAAGTCATATTGGACGTGGTGTACAACCACACGCCAGAAGCCGACGGCGGCGGCCCATCGGTCAGCTTTCGCGGCCTGGACAATGCCAGCTACTACCGCCTCAGCCCGGAGCCGCCGGTCGGTTTCGAGAACCACAGCGGCTGCGGCAACACACTGGACATCCGCCAGCCCCGGGTTTTGCAGCTGGTGATGGACAGCCTGCGCTACTGGGTCAGCGAGATGCATGTGGATGGTTTCCGCTTTGACCTGGCACCGGTGCTGGGCCGGGGCAGCGAAGGCTTCGAGCGCGATGGCGCGTTTTTCACCTCCGTGGCGCAGGACCCGGTGCTGTCGCGGGTCAAGATGATTGCCGAGCCGTGGGACATCGGCCCCGGCGGCTACCAGGTCGGCGGCTTTGCCAAAGGCTGGCTGGAGTGGAACGACCATTTCCGCGACGGCATGCGCAGCTTCTGGCTGCAGTCGGGCGAACACGCCACATCGCTGGGCGACTTCGCCAAGCGCCTGTGCGGCTCGGCCGATCTCTACCAGGGCAGCGGGCGGCCGCCCAGCACCTCGGTGAACTACCTGGTGTCGCACGACGGCTTTACCCTGGCGGACCTGGTCAGCCACAACGAGCGCCACAACGAAGCCAACGGCGAAGACAACCGCGACGGCCACGGCAACAACCTGAGCAACAACTGCGGCGCCGAAGGCCCGACCGACGACGAAAATATCAACCAACTGCGCGGCCGCATGCAGCGCGCCCTGCTGGCCACCACGCTGCTGGCCCAGGGCACGCCGATGCTCTGCGCCGGTGACGAACTCGGCCACAGCCAGCAAGGCAACAACACCCCGTATTGCCAGGACAACGAGATCACCTGGATCGACTGGGCCCAAGCCGACGACACGCTGATCGACTTCACCGCCTGGGTGCTGTCGCTGCGCCGCCAGTTGCAGCCCTTCGGCAACCACTGGTACAGCGGCATGAGCGACACGCACGGCCTGCACGACCTGCACTGGCTGAACGGCAACGGCGAAGTGCTGCAAGACCAGGATTGGGGCGACAACAGCGAGCGCGTGCTCGGCTGCCTGATCGGCCAGCCGGGCAAGGCCGTCGCGCCGCTGTTGCTGCTGGTCAACCCGGACGCCGAAGACCGCGACTTCATGCTGCCCGCCGGGGTCTGGCAGGCCGTGCTGGACACCACCGATCCACGCGGCGCGACCCGCTGGCAGGGCCAGGGCGAAGCGCCCTTGACGCTGGGAGCGCACAGCCTGATGCTGCTGGTCGCCGCCGGCACCGAAGTGCAGTTCTAGAAAGAATTTCCTTGCACTTTCACCATGGCATGCTGGCAATTCGCAAACTGGCCTCTTTATTTGCTACTGAATTCATAGCTGCTTGCGTAGATCCGACGTGCGCAAACAGCCTGTTTGATGCTTGAAAACCGCTTGCTGGCCACGGCGAGCCACGAATGTGCCGCCAGCATTTTTTAAGGGACCACCCCCCATGACCTTTCCCCGTGCCAGCGGCGTGCTGCTCCACCCCACTTCCCTGCCCGGCCCGCATGGTTGCGGCGACCTGGGACCGGCGGCTTACCATTTCGTCGACTGGCTGGTCACGGCCCGGCAAAGGCTCTGGCAGATCTTGCCGCTGGGCGGCATCGGCCCCGGCAACTCGCCCTACATGAGCAGTTCGGCCTTTGCCGGGAACCTGCTGCTGATCGACCTGGCCGAATTGCAGCAGCACGGCTGGCTGGACGACGCCGACCTGCAGCCGGACGCCGCCTTCAGCGACGCCCGCGTTGACTTCGGCGCCGTTGTGCCGTGGCGCATGGCGCGGCTGCAAAAAGCCGCTGCCCGCTTTGCGCTACACATCAGCGCAGCCGACCAGGCGGACTTCGCCGACTTCTGCCTGCACCACGCCGGGTGGCTGGAAGATTACGCGCTGTTCATGACGCTGGATGAACTGCACGGCGGGCGTGACTGGAGCGACTGGCCAGCGCCGTTTGCCCAGCGCGCGCCGCAGGCCCTGCAGGAAGCCAGCAGCGTGCATGCCGAACGCATTGCCTTCTGGAAATTCAGCCAGTGGTGTTTTTACCGGCAATGGAAAAAGCTCCGCGCCCATGCCAACGAACGCGGCGTGAAGATCGTCGGCGACGCGCCCATCTTCATCGCCTACCAGAGCGCCGAGGTCTGGGCGCGGCAGGAATTGTTCGAGCTGGATGCCGATGGCCGCGCCACCGTCATCGCCGGCGTGCCGCCGGACTATTTCAGCGCCACCGGCCAGCGCTGGGGCAACCCGCTGTACCGCTGGAGCGCCCATGCAGCCGAAGGCTACGCCTGGTGGATCGAACGGGTCCGGCGCATTGTCGAGCTGGTGGACATTGTGCGCATCGACCATTTCCGGGGGTTTGCCGGCTACTGGGAAATTCCGGCCAGCGAGCCCAACGCCATCCGCGGGCGCTGGCTGCCCGGCCCCGGTGCGGCGCTGTTCCAGGCCGTCGAAGCCGCGCTGGGCGAGTTGCCCATCATTGCCGAAGACCTGGGGCAAATCACGCCCGACGTGGACGCCTTGCGACATGAATTCAGCCTGCCCGGCATGCGCATCCTGCAGTTTGCGTTCAGCGAGGACGGCGACAACACCAATGCCTACCTGCCGCACAACTACGACAGCAACACCGTGGTTTACACCGGCACGCACGACAACAACACTACCCAAGGCTGGTGGGCCGAAACCTCGCTGGCCTTGCGCCAGCAGGTGCTCGACTACCTGGGCACCGGTGACGGCCACGACATCCACTGGCAATTGATCCGCGCTGCCAGCGCCAGCGTCGCCAACACCGCCATCCACCCGCTGCAGGACGTGCTGGGCCTGGGCAGCGAACACCGCATGAACCTGCCCGGCCAGGGCGAAAACCACTGGGAATGGCGCTTTGGCTGGCACCAAGTGCAGCCTTCGCATGCCGAACAGCTGGCCCGGTTTGGCCGCCTGTACCGGCGGGAGTGAGGGGCACCCCCAGCGGTCAAGCCGCGCGCTGACAGGTCCGGAAACGGCCAGCCGCCATCATGCGATCGCCCTATCATGCATAAATGACGACGAAAAACTCCCTGCTGAACGACGATGACTGCTACCTTGCGCTGAAGGCCAGGGACGCGCGTTTTGACGGCCGCTTTTTCACCGGCGTGACGTCCACCGGCATTTACTGCCGGCCGGTTTGCAGCGTCAAAACGCCGCTGCGCAAAAACTGCCAGTTTTTTGGCCATGCGGCGCAGGCCGAGAGCGCGGGTTTTCGGCCCTGCCTGCGCTGCCGGCCCGAGCTGGCGCCGCATTCGGTGGCATGGTCGATCCAGGATTCGTCTTTTATTCTGGCGCACCAAGCAGCGCGGCTGCTCGATGAGCCGGACGGCCGGACGGATGAAAGCCCATCCATCGAAAAGCTGGCCGCGCGCCTGGGCGTCAGCAGCCGCCATGTCCGGCGGATCTTTGAAGCCCAGTTTGGCGTGTCGCCCTTGCAGTATCTGCAAACCCGGCGTTTGCTCACGGCCAAGCAGTTGCTGGCCGATACCGACATGCCTGTCACGCAGGTGGCGCTGGTCAGCGGCTTTGCCAGTGTGCGCCGTTTCAATGCCGCGTTCATGCAGCACTACCGGCTCAACCCAGGCCAGATGCGCCAGCAGCAAGCCCAGTCCCTGCATGAAGCGATCACCGTGCGCCTGGGCTACCGCCCGCCCTACGACGTGACGTCCATGCTGGCGTTTGTTGAAACGCATCGCATCAACGCTATTGAATTCATAGCCACTGACGACCATCAGACATGCGTAGGCAGGACATTGGGCATTGAATCGGGCGGAAAAACACATTCCGGCTGGCTGCTTGCCCGTTTTGACGAAGCGCGCAGTCAATTGGTGTTGCAGGTGAGTGATTCGCTGTGCGAGGTGTTGCCGCTGGTGATTCGCCGGGTGCGCGCGCTGTTTGACCTGGACGCCGACCCGGCCGCCATCAACAGCGTGCTGCACGCCAGCTTTCCGGAGGGCGACGGACTGCGTGTGCCCGGCGCGCTCGATGGCTACGAGCTCGCCGTGCGGGCGGTGCTGGGCCAGCAGGTCACGGTGGCGGCAGCCAGAACATTGGCGCAGCGGCTGGTGGACCGGTTCGGCGAACCCCTTGAAACGCCGTGGCCGCAGCTGACCCGGCTGTTTCCCGCGCCCGCTGTGCTGGCCACCGCCAGCAGTGACGCGCTCGGCCAGTTGGGCATCGTCAGGCAACGCCAGGCGGCCATCAACGGCATTGCCCGGGGCGTGGCTGAAAAGCGGCTGCAACTGCACGGCGGCGCCGATGTCAACGCAACCATTGCCCAGCTGAAGGAACTGCCCGGCATTGGCGACTGGACGGCGCAGTACATCGCCATGCGCGCCCTGAGCTGGCCTGATGCGTTTCCAGCCGGCGATGTGGCGCTGCATAAAATGTTGGGCGTGCAAAAACGCAAGGCGCCCGCCCGGGAAGCCGAAAAAATCTCCATGGCCTGGAAGCCATGGCGCAGCTATGCGGTGCTTCGGGCCTGGAGCGGCCTGCTGGCCACCGCGACGGATGAACCGCACACACCGGAAATACCCTGACCGCTACCAAATA
>JBBSRS010000127.1:0-7128 GCA_038242795.1 Burkholderiales bacterium | reverse complement strand
GGCAGCAGCAGGGTCAGCAGCTCGTCGCCCTGCGTGCGGTGGTCGGCGCGGGTCGATTCGAGCAGGGTGATGGCCTTGGCAATGGCGCGGCGCTGGATTGGCAGGTCATTGCCAAGAATGCCCTGCAACAAGCCCGCTGTTTTTCCGGCGTTAGCGGTTTCGGTTGAACTCATGGTCTTTGAAGGCACTGCGGTGGCGAATTCAGTGTGAACAATTTAATAGTCAGGCAATCGCCTTTTTGATCTGCTCCAGCACATCCTTGGCACTGGCAGGAATCGGTGTGCCGGGGCCGTAGATGCCCTTGACGCCGGCGTCATACAGCATCTCGTAGTCCTGGCGGGGAATCACGCCCCCGACGAATACGATGATGTCGTCCGCGCCCTGTTTCTTCAATTCGGCAATGATGGCCGGCACCAGCGTCTTGTGGCCGGCGGCCAGCGTTGAAACGCCCACCGCATGCACGTCGTTTTCAATCGCCTGGCGGGCGCATTCCTCAGGTGTCTGGAACAGGGGTCCCATGTCGACGTCGAAACCCAGGTCGGCGAATGCCGTGGCGACGACCTTGGCCCCCCGGTCATGGCCGTCCTGGCCGAGCTTGGAAATCATCACGCGCGGACGGCGGCCTTCGGCTTCGGCAAAGGTGTTGATCTCGCTCTTGAGCGTTTCCCAGCCTTCGGCCGAGTCGTAGGCGGCGGCATACACACCGCTGACCTTTTGCGTGTCGGCGCGGTGGCGGCCATAGATTTTCTCAAGCGCGTCGCTGACCTCGCCCACCGTGGCGCGCAGGCGCATGGCCTTGATGCTGAGGTCGAGCAAATTGCCAGAATTGTTCTCTGCTGCAAAAGTAATAGCATCCAACGCTTGCTGCACCTGCGCAGAGTCGCGTTTTGATCTAATTTCTTTCAGGCGTTCGATCTGCCCGTCGCGCACCGCCACGTTGTCGATGTCGCGGGCGTCAATGGCGTCTTCGGTCTTGAGCCGGTACTTGTTGACGCCGACGATCACGTCCTTGCCGCTGTCGATGCGCGCCTGTTTTTCAGCCGCCGCCGCTTCGATCTTGAGTTTGGCCCAGCCGCTGTCCACCGCCTTAACCATGCCGCCCATGGCTTCGACTTCCTCGATGATTGTCCAGGCGGCGTCCGCCATGTCCTGCGTCAGCTTTTCCATCATGTAGCTGCCCGCCCACGGGTCGATCACGCTGGTGATATGGGTTTCTTCTTGAATGATGAGCTGTGTGTTGCGGGCAATGCGCGATGAAAATTCGGTGGGCAGCGCAATCGCCTCGTCAAACGAATTGGTGTGCAGGCTCTGCGTGCCGCCGAACACGGCGGCCATGGCCTCGATGGTGGTGCGCACGACGTTGTTGTACGGGTCTTGCTCGGTCAGGCTCCAGCCGCTGGTCTGGCAGTGGGTGCGCAACATCAGGCTTTTGGGGTTCTTGGCGTCAAAGCCCTTCATGATGCGGCACCACAGCAGGCGGGCGGCGCGCATCTTGGCGACTTCCAGATAAAAGTTCATGCCGATGGCCCAGAAAAAGCTCAGGCGTCCGGCAAAGCCGTCAACGTCCAGCCCCTTGCTCAAGGCGGTTTTTACATATTCCTTGCCGTCGGCCAATGTAAAAGCGAGTTCCAGCGCCTGATTGGCGCCGGCTTCCTGCATGTGGTAACCGCTGATCGAGATCGAATTGAACTTGGGCATGTTCAGCGCCGTGTACTCGATGATGTCGCCAATGATGCGCATGCTGGGCGCAGGCGGGTAGATGTAGGTGTTGCGCACCATGAACTCTTTGAGCACATCGTTCTGGATGGTGCCGCTGAGCTGGTCCTGGCGCACGCCCTGCTCTTCAGCCGCCACCACATAGCCGGCCAGCACCGGCAGGACCGCACCGTTCATGGTCATGGAGACGCTGACCTTGTCGAGCGGTATCTGGTCGAACAGGATTTTCATGTCCTCGACCGAGTCGATCGCGACACCGGCCTTGCCGACGTCGCCGGTCACCCGCGGATGGTCGGAGTCATAGCCCCGGTGCGTGGCCAGGTCAAACGCCACCGACACCCCCTGCCCGCCAGCGGCCAGCGCCTTGCGGTAGAACGCGTTGGATTCTTCAGCGGTGGAAAACCCTGCGTACTGGCGAATGGTCCAGGGACGCACCGAGTACATCGTGGCCTGAGGGCCGCGAATGAAAGGCTCGAAACCCGGCAGCGTGTTGGTGTACGGCAGGTCCTTGGTGTCCTCGGCGGTGTACAGCGGCTTGACGCTGATCCCGTCAGGCGTTTGCCAGTTCAAGGCACTGACATCGCCGCCGGGAGCGGATTTGGCGGCTGACTTGGCCCAGGCCTCTAGGTTGGCAGTATTGAAAGAATCAGGCGTTGAACTCATGGTGAATCGGCAGTCTTGGTTAAGCCTGTAGAGCCTCCTTGTTTTCACAGGAAGCCCCAAGGCAATCAGGTAACAGTGGGCGAAGTTTACATTATTTATAATTATTGATTCAAAATATTTAGACAAACTTTGCCTTAGACTACGGAGCCTTATGGCCGAAACTTCTCTTTCTCCGCGGGCGCTTTATGAAGAAGTTGCCGAGCTTTTGCGTCAGCGCATCTTCGATCGAGAACTGGCGCCAGGCAGCTGGATTGACGAACTCAAGCTCGCCGAGGAATACGGCATCAGCCGCACGCCTTTGCGCGAAGCCTTGAAAGTGCTGGCCACTGAAGGGCTGGTGACGATGAAGGTGCGGCGCGGCGCCTATGTCACCGAAGTCTCGGACAGCGACCTCACCGATGTTTACCACCTGCTGGCGCTCCTGGAAAGCGATGCCGCCGAAGTGGTGGCCACCCGGGCCACCGATGCGCAGATCAGGGAGCTTCAAGCCCTGCACAATGAACTTGAAAAAGCCGTCAAGCACCGGGAGCGATTTTTCGAAATCAACGAAGCTTTTCACATGCGGCTGCTGGAAATTGCCAACAACCGCTGGCGTGACCAGATGGTGGCCGACCTGCGCAAGGTGATGAAGCTCAACCGACACAACTCGCTGTTGAAAAGCGGCCGCATCGAGGAATCGCTGCTCGAGCATCGGGCCATCATGGCGGCGCTGGTGGCGCGTGACGCGGCTGAAACTGCGCAACGCATGCGTGAGCATTTCAAAAGCGGCCTGAACGCCGCAGCCTGAAATTCAGCCCGTGCTGCCGACAGGCCTTGGCAGCGGCGTCACTTCCCAGTGCTTGGTGGTTCTGCCCTGCGCATCAACACTTTCCAGCCGCACCAGAAACCCCCACAGGCGTCCGACATGCTTCAAAACTTCCCTGACTTCTTCATTCAGGGGGCGGCTGTTGTGCTGGGTATGGCGAAGGGTCAGCGAGCGGTCGCCACGCGCGTCAACATTCCAGACCTGGATGTTGGGTTCCTGATGGCTTAAATCGTACTGGCGGGCCAGCGCCTCACGCACATGCCGGTAGCCGCGGTCATCATGGATGGCCGACACGTTGAGCGCCAACTCCTTGGAGTCATCAAGGATGGCGAACAGGCGGAACTCGCGGATCAGGCGTGGCGACAGGTACTGCCCCACGAAACTCTCGTCCCGAAAATTCCGCATGGCATGGTCCAGCGCCTGCTGCCAGTCGGTGCCTGCCATGTCAGGGAACCACTGGCGGTCTTCGTCGGTCGGGTGCTCGCAAATGCGGCGAATGTCGGTGAACATGGCAAAGCCCAGCGCATAGGGATTGATGCCTTGAAAGCCGGGGTGCGCCAGCGGTGGCTGGAAAATGACGTTGGTGTGCGAGCGCAGGCTCTCGATCATGAAGCCGTCGCTCAGCAGGCCCTCGTCATACATTGCGTTGAGCAGCGTGTAGTGCCAGAAAGTCGCCCAGCCTTCGTTCATGACCTGCGTTTGCCGCTGCGGATAAAAGTATTGGGCAACTTTGCGCACGATGCGAATGATTTCACGCTGCCAGGGTTCCAGCAGGGGCGCATTTTTCTCGATGAAATACAGCAAGTTTTCCTGCGGATCGGCGGGAAACCGCGCATTGGCTTTTTCGACCTGCTTTTCAGTGGCTCTGGGCAAAGTACGCCACAGGTCATTGACCTGCTGCTGCAGATGGTGCTCACGGTCCTTGCGCCGCGACTCTTCCTCGGCCAGCGAAAGTTTTTGGGACCGCTGGTAACGGTCGACGCCGTAGTTCATCAACGCGTGGCAGCTGTCAAGCAGGTCTTCGACGGCGTCGAGCCCCTGCTTCTCCTCACACTCGGCGATATAAGCCTTGGCATACACCAGGTAGTCAATGATGGAAGACGCATCGGTCCACATCCTGAACAGGTAATTTCCTTTGAAAAAGGAGTTGTGCCCATAGCAGGCGTGTGCCATGACCAGGGCCTGCATCGGCAGCGTGTTTTCCTCCATCAGGTAGGCAATGCAGGGGTTGGAATTGATGACGACCTCATAGGCCAGCCCCATGTGTCCGCGGCGGTAGCTTTTCTCGCTGGCGATGTACTGCTTGCCAAATGACCAGTGACGGTAGTTCACAGGCATGCCGACAGATGCATAGGTGTCGATCATCTGGCTGGCAGTGATCACCTCCAGTTGTACGGGATAGGTGTCCAGCCCGAAACGTCGGGCCATGCGCTCGATCTCGCCGTGGTAGGTTTCGATCAGCTCGAACGTCCAGTCCGACGGGCTGGGGAGCATGTTGCGCCGCCCATCGTGCTGCTGGAATGGCGCTGCAAGTACGCCATGGACTTTCGCCGCGCCGGAAGAAGGCAGGGTTGCGCTCATGCGGCACTTCCTTTTTTAAACAGTTCTCGAAACACGGGGTAGATGCCCGAGGCATCGGTGACCTTCTGCATGGCGAAATGCGGCTGGCTTTTGCGCACCAGGGAATATTCTTCCCAGAGGGTCTGGCTCTCTTCCGCCACCTGCAAATAGGCAAAGTAACGCGAAACCGGCAGCAGTTTGTCGACGAGCAGCGCCCGGCATTTGGATGAATCCTGAAGCCAGTTGTCGCCGTCAGACGCCTGGGCACCGTAAATATTCCATTCGCTCGGCGAATAGCGCTGCTGGATGATTTCATGCATCAGCAGCAGGGCACTCGAGGCCACGGTGCCTCCACTCTCGGTCGAGTGAAAAAATTCATCCTCTGAAACCTCTGACGCCTGGGTATGGTGGCGGATGAACACAACGTCGGTCTTTTCGTAGTGACGCGTTAAAAACAGGTACAGCAGGATAAAAAAGCGCTTGGCCATGTCTTTTCGCGTTTCATTCATTGAACCGGACACGTCCATCAAACAGAACATCACGGCGCGCGAAGCCGGCAGCGGCGTGTTGACGCGGTTGCGATACCGCAGGTCAAACGGGTCCAGAAACGGGATTTTTTGAAGACGCTGCTTCAAGGTTTCAATTTCAATGTTCAACGCGAGCAGCTCGTCGCTTGAAGCGCATTTCTCCAGCAACAGTGCCTCCCGTGCCAACTCCAGCCTGCGCAACTGGCGCGCCACATCACCCCCCATGGCAATCCGGCGGCTCAGCGCCTTGCGCATCGATCGCACCACATGCAAATTGGTGGGCGTGCCTTCGGAAACAAAGCCGGCCCGGTGGGATTTCCATTCAGGCACATCGGGCAACAACTGGGTGCGCAGCAGTCGCGGCAGGGCCAGGTCATCAAAGAAATACTGCATGAACTCTTCGCGGGTGATGCGGAACTCGAAATCGTCCTGGCTGTTTGCGTCCTGGCCTGCCCCCGCGCCGGAACCACTGCCTGACCCGCCACCACCCGGTGGGCGCATGATCTGGTCGCCACGCACATATTCCTGATTTCCGGGAAACACCCGCTCCTGGCTCCCTCCTGCACCATGTCCAAACACCGGTTCGGACACATCGCGCCGTGGCAGGGTGATGCTTTCGCCCTGCTCCATATCGTGGATGCTGCGGCCGGATACGGCATGCCGTACCGCTTCCCGAATCTGCTTTCGGTAGCGACGCAGGAAACGCTCCCGGTTGCCTATGGATTTATTCTTGCCCGACAAGCGCCTGTCGATGACCTGCTGGAGCATGGATTTCTCCGGTTATGGATTGGTCAGCCAATCAGCCTGCAGCGAAACGCACCGGTCGTCAGGAACTCTTGCGAACCCTGAGATACCACTCGCAAAGCAGGCGAACCTGACGCGCGCTGTACCCCTTGGCCATCATCCGGTTGAGAAAGTTTTCATGCTTTTGTTTTTCCTCGACGCTGGCCTTGGCGTTGAACGAAATCACGGGCAGCAGGTCTTCGGTGTTCGAGAACATCTTCTTTTCGATCACCGCACGCAGTTTTTCGTAACTCGTCCAGTTCGGATTCTTGCCAGCATTGCTGGCGCGGCTGCGCAGCACAAAATTGACGATCTCGTTGCGAAAATCTTTGGGGTTGCTGATGCCTGCAGGCTTTTCAATCTTTTCAAGTTCTGCATTGAGCGAAGCACGGTCAAAGATTTCGCCGGTGTCGGAATCCCTGAACTCCTGATCCTGAATCCAGAAATCGGCATAGGTCACATAGCGGTCAAAAATGTTCTGACCATACTCCGAATAGGACTCCAGGTAGGCCGTCTGAATTTCCTTGCCGATGAATTCGGCGTAACGCACCGCCAGGTATTCCTTGATGAACGCCAAGTAGCGCTGCTCGACTTCCGGCGCAAACTGTTCACGCTCGATCTGCTGCTCCAGCACATACATGAGATGGACTGGATTGGCGGCAATTTCACTGGAATCAAAATTGAACACCTTGGACAGAATCTTGAAGGCAAAGCGTGTGGATATGCCCGTCATGCCTTCGTCGACACCGGCATAGTCGCGATATTCCTGATAACTCTTGGCTTTGGGATCGGTGTCTTTCAGGTTCTCGCCGTCGTACACCAGCAGTTTGCTGAAAATGCTGGAATTTTCAGGCTCCTTCAATCGCGTCAGCACGGCAAATTGCGCCATCATCTTCAGCGTTCCGGGGGCACAAATGGCGCCTGACAGCGAGGAATTGCGGATCAGCTTCTCGTAAATCCGGATTTCTTCCGAGGCACGCAGGCAATACGGCACCTTGACGATGTAAATGCGGTCCAGAAAGGCTTCGTTGTTCTTGTTGTTGCGGAAGGCTTTCCATTCGCTTTCGTTCGAAT
>JBBSRS010000126.1:0-7175 GCA_038242795.1 Burkholderiales bacterium | reverse complement strand
TATATTTATTTCCTCACGTTCCGGCCAAAGCTTTTCATGTATACGGCCTATGGTGTCCTGACATCATCTTGTAAAACAATCACATGAACAATAAAAAATAACCATGCGGTCACTGCTCGTGCATTGGTAGGAAATTGACGCTACTTGATTGACATGTGGATTCAGGGTTTATCGTGCCTCCTTGTAGAGGACGTTGCATGGAATAGATGTTCACCCCAGGCTGGAAATAAGAGACTACTTTTCTACACTTGTGGTCGTGGCTGTCGGGATTTTTGGAAAGTTGCAAAAATGGACAGGGTTTGCCGGATCGTCAAACCTTTTCCGGTCTTTGCGCCAACTTCCCATGCCGCGTACATAAGCCATCATTATTTTGCGGTGAGTGCGCATTAGTTCTCGTTTCTGCCGAATCAAGCGCTGAAATTCGCGGCTTGCCTCATGATGATGCCGGCGTTTTCATATATCGTCGAGCTCATAATTTATTCGAAAATGCTGAAGCGTTTTTCTGGTGTGTCCATGGCACCTGCCTGAGTGCAGTGACACATGCATTGAAACAGTATTTTTGGCATCTGAAACGCTACTGAAAAGAGCCAGTGAAAACGCTGAAAGTTCGCTTTCAGTATATTTGTCCAAGCCGCTGGATGCACCATCATGTTGACAAAACACATTGCTTTCGAAATGGACCAGACGTCCACGGTGGTCAAGCCGGCAAGCCGTTACCTTGCGGGAATGGCCGAAGGCGTATTCATTGGACTGGTTCTGGTGCTGTCGCTTTGGGCACTTGCATTCCATTTTGAGCATATGCTGCGCCCGGCCTATCTAGCCCTTTCGATAGCGGTCTTTTTCCTGTCTGCGTGGAGTGCGGTGCAATTCAAGCCATCGGTGATGGAAAATTCGCTGGCGATTGCCATCTTCTGGTGTTGCATTGCCATGATCGTCACATTGAATGACTTTTCTGCGCACTACACCCAGTATTTTTCAAAAGAGGTCATCGTCAACTGGTTATGGGTTGCACCGGCTTCGCAGATTGGCGCACACCTTTTTTTGCGCGGTGTTTTTCCCGGTTTGTTCAAAGTGCAGCTTGCCTCTCGCAGGATGGTCATTGTCGGCATGAACCGGCAGGGCGTTGCGCTTGCCAAAAAAGTCCAATTCGCCCCTTACGCGGACACGGAGTTCATGGGGTTTTTTGAAGACCGTGGCGTGGACCGTCTCAGCAGGGAAGGGCAACACCGGGTGTTGGGAAAGATCGACAACCTGGCCGACTACGTCAAAAAACACCGGGTCCAGTCTGTTTACCTTTCTTTGCCCATGACGGCGCAGCCAAGGATTCTGAAAATTCTGGATGACCTCAAGGACACGACCTGCTCCATTTATTTTGTGCCGGACATGTTCATCACCGACCTGATTCAGGGATACAGCCAGTCGGTATGCGGCGTCGATGTCATCTCTGTTTGCGACACGCCGTTCAGGGGTTTCAGGAGTTTCCTCAAGCGCACGAGTGACATCATTTTTTCCACCGTCATACTGCTGCTGATCAGTCCGGTGCTGCTGTTGATCGCCTTGATGGTCAAATCAACGTCGCCAGGCCCGGTCATCTTCAAGCAGCGACGCTATGGCCTGGATGGGGAACAGATTGTGGTTTACAAATTTCGCTCCATGGCGGTCACCGAAGACGGCAGCACGATTCAGCAAGCCACAAAAAACGATTTGCGCATCACCCGTCTCGGTGCAATTTTACGCAGGACGTCACTCGATGAACTGCCACAATTCATCAACGTACTGCAGGGCCGCATGAGCATCGTGGGGCCACGACCCCATGCGGTTGCCCACAATGAGATGTACCGTACATTGATCAAGGGTTACATGGTCAGGCACAAGGTTCGCCCTGGCATTACCGGTTGGGCGCAGGTCAATGGCTTGCGCGGTGAAACCGACAAGCTGGAGAAAATGCAGGCCCGTGTTGATTTTGATCTGGAGTATTTGCGCAAGTGGTCGTTGCTGCTCGACATGGTGATCATTGCCAGAACCATTCGGCTTGTTTTCAAAGACAGCACGGCGTATTGAAAAAGACAAAGTCCATCCAGCGCCAAACCAGGTGCGATGCTCATGAAACTCAACATTCTCTCTGACCTGCACCTCAGCTGCGGCATGTTGGAAATTCCCCAAACCGACGCCGATGTGGTCATTTTGGCGGGTGACATTGCCAGGCCGCCGCAAGCCATCGACTGGGCGAAAGGGTTTGGCAAACCGGTGCTTTATGTGCCGGGCAACCACGAGTTCTACGGCAGCAGCCTGCCAGCCACCGTCAGCGAGCTCAAGGCGCTGTGCGCCGGCACCTGCGTTCAGGTACTCGACCAGGACGAAATCATCATTGGCGACGTGCGATTTCTGGGCGCGACGCTGTGGTCCGATTTTTTACTGTGCCCCGAGGGCGAGCCGCGCCAGCTGGCCATGCAGGAAGCGCAGAACCTGATCCGTGATTTTCAGCGGATTCACCTCGACAGTGATGCGCAGCGCCGGTTCACCCCCGCAGAATGCGCGGCGCTGTGCCAGGCTCAGGCGAAATGGCTTGAAAGCCGCCTCGCCGTCGTCCATGCCGGGCCTACCATTGTCATCACGCACCATGCACCGTCGCCGCAAAGCATCCATCCACGCTTTGCCGGCTCACTCCTCAACGCTTGTTTTGTGTCCGACCTGGAGCGGCTGGCCGACCGCGAACGTGTCCAGCTGTGGATTCACGGCCATACCCATGACAGTTTTGACTACCCTGTCAACGGAACGCGGGTGGTCTGCAATCCGCGCGGGTATTCCAAAGACGGGGTGAATGAAAACGCCGCGTTCGACAGCCATTGGGTGGTGGATGTCGCATGTTGACGCGCGGTCGCTTCATCTTGTGCCGGATGCAAACAGCATGACGGCCTCCTGGTTTTCAATGTCGCTGGGCGACGGGCTCTGGGCTTTCGGCCTGACCGACGCGATCAGGGAAACGTTCGAGCCGCTGTTTGTGGAGGCGGGGCGGCCGCTGGACATGGCCGTATTCACCCGCTATGAATCCGAAGGTCGCTTGCAGTGCGAAGTGATGGCCTACTTTTCTCCTGCGGCCGTGCCTGTCGCACGGAAACTCAAGGCCTCGCCATGCGAAAAACCACGGCGTGACAATCTGGATTTGCTGGCCGGGGATCCGGGCTGCTGGCCTTTGATTTTCCCCCATACAGCATGAAAAATGCTGCCAGCGCACGTGTATTGTGCGCTGACAGCTCCATTTTTCATAGCAAGCTCGATCAGCTGACCCGGATCAGCTTCTTGTTGACGAATTCCTGGATGCCCGCGCCCGACAGCTCGCGGCCATAGCCTGAATTCTTCACGCCGCCAAACGGCAGTTCCGGCGATGACGTCGCCCCCGAGTTGATGAACACCATGCCGGTGTCGATGCGCCGCGCCACGCGCTTGCCGCGCTCGATGTCCTGCGTGAACACCGAGCCACCCAGGCCAAACGGTGAATCATTGGCCAGCGCCACGGCGGCATCCTCGTCGGCCACCCGGAAAAACAACGCCACCGGGCCAAAAAACTCCTGCATGTACGCCGGGTTGCCCTTGTCGATGTCGGCCAGCACGGTCGGCTGCATGAAGGCGCCGTCCTGGCCGTCAATCCGCTGGCCACCCATCAGCACGCGCGCGCCGCCCGCCACTGCCTCATCCACCTGGCCGAGCAGGTTCTTCAATGCCTCGGCCGAAGACAGCGGCGCCAGCGTGGTCTGCTTGTCCATCGGGTCGCCAGGCTTGAAGTTTTGCAACGCCGCCTGGAATTTCTCCAGGAACCCGTCGGCCATCGATTCGACCACGATGAAACGCTTGGACGCGGTGCAGGCCTGGCCTGAATTGCCCATGCGGCCGCTGACGGCATGCTTGACCGCCTTGTCCAGGTCGGCGTCGTCGAGCACGATGAAGGCGTCGCTGCCGCCGAGTTCCATCGTCGTCTTCTTCAGGTTCTGCCCGGCCCGCGCGGCCACCACGGCGCCCGCGGCTTCGCTGCCGGTCAGCGCCACGGCGCGGATGCGCGCATCGTCGATCACCTGCGCCACCTGGTCCTTGGAGATGAACAGGTTGGTGTAGGCGCCAAGCGGTGCGCCGGCTTCCAGCATCAGGCGCTCCCAGGCCAGCGCGCACTGCGGCACGCTGGAGGCATGCTTGACCATGACCACGTTGCCGGCCATCAGGTTGGGTGCGGCAAAGCGGGCGATCTGGTAGTACGGATAGTTCCACGGCTCGACGCCGAACAGCACGCCGATGGGGCTGCTTTCCACCATGGCTTCGCCGCGCGGCGTGGCGATTTTTTCGGGTGCCAGGAAACCTTCGGCATGCTCGGCGTAGTAGTCGAGGATGGCGGCGCTCAACGCAACCTCGCCCAGGCTTTGGGGCAACAGCTTGCCCATTTCCAGCGTGATCAGTTCGGCAAACTCCTGCGGGCGCTCGCGCAGGATGGCGGCGGCGCGCGCCAGCACGGCGGAGCGCTCGGCAAAGCTCTTGGCGCGCCATTCGTTTTCAAAACAGCTGGACGCCTGGCTGAGTTTTTCCTCCAGCGCGGCGTCGTTGATTTCGTCAAATTTCTGCAGGACTTTTCCGTTGTAGGGATTGGTGCTTTGGTAGGCCATGGTTTCCTTTTTGATGGGTTGACAAATGAACGATTGGACCCCCGGGCGGCTTGCCTGGCCATCGGCGGTCAAGCGGTGCGCCCGTGAGGCAATGCCTGACTTATTCGCCCTTAAGCTGGCGCACAACGGCCAGCGCTGCCGCTTCTGACGACGCCGGGTTCTGGCCGGTGATCAGCTTGCCGTCGGTCACGACATAGGACTGCCAGTCGGCGCCCTTGCTGTAGTGGCCGCCGTTTTTCACCAGCATGTCTTCGACCAGGAACGGCACGATGTCGGTCAGTTGCACGCCTGCTTCTTCGGTGTTGGTGAAGCCGGTGACTTTCTTGCCCTTGACCAGCGGTGTGCCGTCGGCGGCCTTGACATGGCGCAGCACGCCGGGGGCATGGCAAACGGCGGACACCGTCTTGCCGGCGGCGGCCATGGACTCGATCAGCTGGATGGAGTCGGCGTCTTCGGCCAGGTCCCACAGCGGGCCGTGGCCACCGGGGTAGAACAGCGCGTCGAAACCATCGCCTGAGACGGCCGACAGCTTGCCGGTGTGGGCCAGCGCCTGCTGCGCGGCCGGGTCGGCCTTGAAGCGGCGCGTGGCATCGGTCTGCGCGTCGGGCTCGTCGCTTTTCGGGTCGAGCGGCGGCTGCCCGCCCTGGGGCGACACCAGCGTCACGTCGGCGCCGGCGTCCTTGAAGGCGTAGTAGGGCGCGGCGAATTCTTCCAGCCAGAAACCGGTTTTTTTGCCGGTGTTGCCGAGTTGGTCGTGCGAGGTGAGAACCATCAGAATTTTCATGTGTGTCGTCCTTGGGGTGCCATGCCTGCCGCAGCCGGGGCTGGCATGGCGGTTTGGTGCCGTCAAAATGCTTGCTTGGCTGCTCTTTATCGATGAAAAAGTGCTTTTGCGCAAGTGCCATCGGCACAGTCAGCTATTTATTTAATAGCAGCATGGTGTGTCCGGTCCTTACGCTGGCTGCAAGTCCAGTGTCGGGTAATCGGTGTAACCGTGCGCGCCGCCGCCGTAAAACGTCGTGCGGTCTGGGGTATTGAGCGCCGCCCCTTGGCGGAAGCGCTCGACCAGGTCGGCATTGGCGATGAACGGCCGGCCAAAAGCCACGGCGTCTGCCGTGCCTTTGCCAATGAGTTTATCGGCCTCGTCTGCCGTGTAGCCACCGCAGAAAATCAGCGCGCCGTTGAAGGCAGCGCGAAGCTGCGCGCGGAAGGCATCGCTCAGTTCGGGACCGCCGGCCCAGTCGGGTTCGGCAATGTGCAGGTAGGCAATGCCGCGCTCGCTGAAGGCTTTCGCCAGGTACAGCGCGCTGGCTTCGGCCTCGGTGTCGTTGATGCCGTGCGCCACGAAATGCGGGGATAGGCGCACGCCGACCTGTTGGGCGCCCACTTTTTCAACCACGGCATCGACCACTTCGAGCGTCAGGCGGGCGCGGTTTTCCAGGCTGCCGCCGTAGGCGTCGGTGCGCTGGTTGCTGTTGGTCGACAGGAACTGGTGCAGCAGATAGCCATTGGCCGCATGCACTTCCAGAAAGTCGAAACCGGCCCGCTGGCCGCGCACGGCGGCTTGGCGGTATTGCGCGACGATGCCGGGCAACTCTTCGGTTTCCAGTGCGCGTGGGGTTTCGGTCGGCACGTTTTCAGCGGTGCCGTCAGGCTGGATCACAAAGCACTGGGCGCCTTGGGCGATCAGCGCCGACGGCCCGACCGGGGCGGCGCCGTTTTCCTGCAGCAGCGAATGCGAGATGCGGCCGACATGCCAGAGCTGCAGCGCGATATGGCCGTACTGGGCATGCACCGACTGCACGACTTTTTTCCAGCCGGCTTCCTGCGCATCGGTGTAGATGCCGGGCGTCAGGGCATAGCCCTGGCCTTGGCGGGACACCTGCGTGGCTTCGGTGACGATCAGGCCGGCGCTGGCACGCTGCGTGTAGTACTCGGCATTGAGCGCATTCGGAATGTCGCCTGGCTGGCCGGCTCGTGAACGTGTCAGCGGCGCCATGATGATGCGGTTGGGCAGGGTGGCGTTGCCCATCTTCAGGGGCGTGAGGAGTTTTTTCAGCATGTGGATCTTACGGGTTGATAAATAAAATGCGGCTGTTGTGGCCAGGAGTGCTGGCAACACAGCCGGGGGCTGCGAACTTTGAAAATTTGCAGGGCGGAGAAATTTCAGTGATCTACAGCGCAGCTTCCAGAATGGTGCGGCTGACGCGCAGGGTGATGTCCTGGTGTTCGCCCAAACTGGTCATGCCGTGGGTTTCCAGTTGCGCAATCACCGCATCGACGGCTTCGCTGCCCAGGTCGTAGCCCGACAGGCGGGTGCGGATGCCCAGGCTTTCGAAGAATGCGCGGGTGCGGGCAATGGCCGCGTCAATCCGCTCGTCGTCGGTGCCAATGGTGATGTGCCAGACGCGCTCGGCGTATTGCAGCAGCTTGGCGCGCTTGGTGTTGCGCTGCACGTTCAGCAGCGAAGGCAGCACGATGGCCAGCGTGCGCGCATGGTCGATGCCATACAGCGCCGTGAGTTCG
>JBBSRS010000125.1:0-7183 GCA_038242795.1 Burkholderiales bacterium | reverse complement strand
GGGTGCATCGGGCAGGTATACATCGTGCCCGGATCTGCTGCGACAGATGCCTCGGGCGCCTTTGGACCAGCTGCACCGTCGTTTGTCGTGTAGGTAGCCGGCGCCGCCTCGAATTTCGACATGCACTTGGCGCTGCAAAAGTAGAAGGATCGTCCGTCGTGCTTCAGGTGGTGCTGCGATGCCGTCGTCACCGTCATGCCGCACACGGGGTCTTTCAGCGGGCCGTCCCTGCCGGAGGCAGCGCCGTGAACGCCGTGGCCGTGGTCCGAATGCCCCACTGGGTTGTGCTTGGAAGGTAAATCCATGGTGTAAGTCCTCGTCGAATTCAATGGTTTGTCCGCAATCCCTGTTGGGGGGTATCCGGGGCGATCCACTCGGTGAGCGCCAGCCCGGGGGCCAAAGCGGTGAGCGTCAGGGTCATCATTCCCAAAAGTTCAATCTGCGGCGCGGCCTCGATTGGCCTGTCGGATGCCTTGGCCTTTGCCGACACAGACACGTTTAAATTTCAGGATCGGCGCGCACGTCCATGGCAATGAAAGCAAGTGACAGTGCGGTCAGCGCGAACCACATCAGCATGACGCCTTCCCGCACAAACCCTCCCGGAACTCAATGCAATAACGCCGGCCGCAAACCCAGGGCTTCCCAACAAATAACCGCGTCGCCGGTCCGTGAGGGGAGGGCAGGCTGTTGCTTGAAGTCGAGTGGGCCACCCATGAACAGACAGTCGCTGTTCCTCCCGGATGTCATGGCCAGCGACCGGCGAAAGCACCGGTTGCTGGTATCAGGACCTGGCGCCATCCCGATCCAGCAGCGCTTTGCGCTGCTCATACTCTTCGGGGGTGAGCTCGCCGTCGGCCAGCCGCCGCTGCAACACCGCGTGCGGCGTCTCCCGCGAAGAGGGCTGCCGATTGTTTGACCGGCCCCATCCATAGAAGGCAAGCACGCCAACCAGAAAAATCCAGAAAATCCACCAGAAATAGTGCATTCCGCCCATGTGATGACCACCGCCAGAAAACATGTGCATTTCAGTCAGCCATGCCTGTGGAGGGTTTCAGCGCCACCGGATACCTGAAACCCGCCGCCTGGCTGCGTGGCAGCCGAAAGGTGTGAGATGTTCATTTCATCTTCCTTCAAGGCTTGGCCGGGGCTGGCGGCATGCGGTCCGTCATCATTTGCATCATGGACTGCATCATCTGCATGCACTTTTCCATCATCTGACGGTCCATGCCCATGTTGCCCTCCATCGCGCCTTTGCCATGCATGCCGGGCATGCCGGGCTTTGCATCCATGCTGCCTTGGCCCATCATGCCGCCACGGCCCATGCCGCCCATGCCGCCCATCATGGCCATGCTGTCCTGCATGACGTTCATGTGTTCAGCCATCAAGGCGTTGCGCTGTTCCGGCGTCCTGGCCTTCATCATCTTGTCGTGCATGGCCTGCATGGCTTTTATCTGCTCGTCCATGCGGGCCATGGAGGCACCCTGGCCATCCATGGGCATGCCTGCCGCAGGCGAGGCATAAGGATGGTGTGCATCCCCATGAACGGGCGTCTGGGCACATCCGGCAAGGCCCAAGGTGAACGTGGCGGCTATGAATGCAAGGGTGCGAAGTGACAGCATGTGAAAGCTCCTGTGGTTGGCATGAAGAACGGAATCGCTGCGGTGCAAGCAAGACTTCCGGGATTTGTCAGAAACTGAATCGACGTTCCAGGCCAAGCTTTTTTGTAAACCTGAAAACTGGCGGCGTCTGTGCGGCAGCGAACACACGGGCAGCTCAAGCGACGCTGACCACAAGGCTTAGCCGCAGCAGCAGCCCTTGCGTGCTGGCGTGGCCGCTGGTGTCGAGGCTTGGGCTGTGCCCTGAATCGCGACGGGGGTGTAGCCGGCTTGCGTGATGACATCGCTCCACTGCGCGGCAGAGGCGTCACTGGATTCGATCCCGACGCGGTGCGTTGCCAGGTCGATCTGCACCCTGGCGTCGGGGTCCATTGCTTTTACGGCCTGGGTGATGGTGCTGACGCAATGGCCGCAGGTCATGTCCTTGACTTCAAACGTATTCATATGCAGGTCCTTGATGAGGTTGGATGGGCGAAAAGCATACTTTCCACCTTGCCATTGGGGGAAGGTCAAACGGTATGTGCCGGTAACCCGCCTGGCAACGCGGATATTGGCGTGAGGGATGCTGGGCCTGTCCTCTCGATGGAGCCCTACAGGCTTCACCGCCATTCAGCTACGCCGGACCCTGTTGGCCAGCGCGATGATTCTGGTTTTGGCCGGAGGATGAAAATGAACCCCTATCGACGTTTTGTTGCCATGGTCCTGGTGTCGACCCTGGTGATGTTTGGTTTGATGTACCTGAACACCTACGCGCTGGACCATGTGTTTTTCAGCGAGACGCGGGCGTACATGGCGCTGGTCATGGGGGCAACGATGGCCATCGTCATGCTGATGTTGATGACCCACATGCTCAAAAACCGCAGCGCAAACTGGGGCATCGCGATTGCCAGTTCGCTGGTCTTTGCCGTGTCGCTGTGGCTGGTTCGAAGCCAGACAACGGTCGACGACGTTTCGTACATGAAGGCGATGATTCCCCACCATTCCATTGCCATCATGACCAGCAGGCGTGCCCAGATCACCGACCCGCGCGTTCGCAAGCTGGCCGATGGCATCGCTGAAACCCAGGTGCGCGAGATCGCGGAAATGAAGGCGTTGATTCAGGACATCAGCCAACGGCGTTAAGCTGAAAAGTATTCAGGACTCGGTCTGTCAGTTTGCAAACCGCAACGACCAATCGCCTGTTTGAAATCGAAAGGCGAGTTTGCTTGTTGAAACCGGGCACGATGCATGAGTTCAAGGTGCTTAAATTGCGGGCTGGCTCTGGCGTCAAGATGAGGGGAAAGCCGGGAATCGCGCAAACCCATGGTGTGGAGCATCACCGCGCAAAGCGACATAAAAATCAAGAAACTCAAGCCAAAAAAGGCTTTTGCGCATATCCGGCATGCCTGAACAGCTATTGATTCAGGAGCAGATTACAGCGGGCTGGGCAGCATTTCCCTACCACGTACATGCGTCGTGCCCGCCCGCCGTTCGGCCAGCGCCAGCTTGAGCTCGCGTTCCACCCGGCGCTTTTCACCGAAGCCCAGTTGCGTGGCGACCTCGATCCGCAACGGGCTGCAGCACAGCCACAACCGGTCGTTGCGGGCACCGCCGCGTTCCAGGCGCGCCCAGGCCGTGTTCATGCAGTAATGCTGGACATTCAGGCCGCGCACCACCTCGATGGCCAGCTGGCCTTCGGGGCTGAAGCTGATCTGCTCGCCATCGGCCGCATGCACCATGTAAAAAAGGTACAGCGTTCCGGCGATGGTGATTTCCACCAGGCACCACAGCGGAATCATCCAGACGCCATGCAAACCAAAGGGCAGGGCAACCGCAGCGCTGAACACCGCCAGCGTGGCAAAGCTGAGCAGCATTTGCCGCGGCGTGAGCGCACAACGCCGTTTCAGGCGCCAGCGGGGCGGGTCGTCGTCCGCAGTTGCCGCAGGTGGACTGCCGGCATCGGTCGATGAAGAGGTGTTCATGGCGTGAGGCGACAGAAGGGTGGATGCGGCAGGACCGGCTTCATGACGGGCCGGTATCTGCGCAAGGGAACGCAAAATATACCTGTGCCGGCAGAAAAGTAAATGCACGGCTGCCAACAACCCCAGAACGCCCGGCAAGGCGAATGGCTGCCGTCCGGGCGATCCGCGCAGGGCGCCAAAAGCCGCGCTCCCTGCAGAAACCAGCAGGCCAGCCCAACAGCCGTCCTAAAATACCGCCCAGCCATGTCCGATCAAAATTTCCCCAAACCTCCCGCTTCCGGCGCGGTGCGTGTGCGCGCCGTGCCGGCCGATGCCAACGCCCCTGCGCCCACGGTTCGCCTGAACAAACGCATGGCCGACCTGGGCCTGTGCTCGCGCCGCGAGGCCGATGACTGGATTGGCAAGGGCTGGGTGCGCGTCAACGGCGTGCCCGCCGTGATGGGCCAGCCGGTAGCTAGCAACGCGCGCATCGACGTCGCCCGCGAAGCCGAGCAGCAGCAGCGCCAGCAGGTCACCATCCTGATCAACAAGCCGGTCGGCTACGTCAGCGGCCAGGCCGAGGACGGCCACGAACCCGCCGTGGCGCTGGTGCAGCCGGAAAACCGCTGGCGCGAATGCAACAGCCGCATGCGCTGGGGCTTCGAGCAACTGCGCGGCCTGGCGCCGGCTGGCCGGTTGGATATCGACTCGAGTGGTCTTTTGGTGCTGACACAGGACGGCCGCGTGGCGCGCCAGCTCATCGGCGAAGACTCGGAGATGGAAAAGGAATACCTGGTCCGTGTCAGCTACGGATCTGAAAACGTCAACGTGCAGGCGGCGTTTCCCGCTGAACGGCTGGCCGCGCTGTGCCACGGCCTGAGCCTGGACGGTCAGCCGCTGCGCCCGGCGCAGGTCAGCTGGCAAAACCCCGAGCAGCTGCGCTTTGTGCTGAAGGAAGGCAAGAAGCGGCAGATCCGCCGCATGTGCGAGCAGGTCGGCCTGTTCGTCACCGGGCTGAAACGCGTGCGCATTGGCCGCGTCAACCTGGGCCACCTGCCGATTGGCCAGTGGCGCTATCTGATGCCGCACGAGCAGTTCTGAATCGGCCCACCACCGTTCAGCGGGCCGTTCCGGTGAACGGCGGTGTAGCGGCTACTGGCCGGGGCTCAATTCCATGCGCAGCGAGGCATACCAGGCCGACAGGTCTTCGATTTCCTGATCGGTCAGGGGCTTGGCAATGACAGCCATGACTTCGTGCGTGCGCTTGCCGCTGCGGTAGTTCTTCAACTGCTCGACCAGATAAATTTGCGGCTGGCCCGCCAGGTTGGGCGCATTCGGCAGGGTGGCAATGCCTTGTGCCCCATGGCAGACCGCGCAGGCGGCATTGGCCCTGGCCTTGCCGGCGGCCACGTCAGCCGCCGCCGGCAGGGCGAATGCGCCGGCCATGGCCACGGCGCACAGGGTTGTCAGCAATCGCATGGTTTCAATCCTTTGGGGTCCGCCAGGGCAGCGCCTGCGCCGGCTGGCCGTGTTTCCAGCCGTTTCAATTGCTGTAGCTGACGCGGTAGATTGCGCCGGCATAGTCGTCAGAGATCAGCAGCGAGCCATCCTTCATCGGCGCGACATCCACCGGCCGGCCCCGGTAGGTGCCGGTTTCGCTGTCGAGCCAGCCATCGGCAAACACCTCCGCCTTGCCGGCCGTGCCGCTGGCATTGACCGGAATGAAGTCGATCAGCGCGCCGGTGGCCTTGCTGCGGTTCCAGGAGCCATGCGCCGCCACGAACATGCCGCCCTGATACTTGGCCGGGAACTGCTTGCCGTTGTAAAAAGCCATGCCGAGTTGCGCCTGGTGCGCCGGAAACTCGACCTGCGGGTACACCGCGTTGGCCGGCTCCTTCATGTCTTTCAGGTCAAGCGCGGCAGGTGAGCCGGCCACCTTGTAATGGCCATTCCAGTAGGGATAGCCAAAGTGCTGGCCTGCGGCGGTGACGCGGTTCAGCTCGCCGGGCGGAATCTCGTCGCCCAGGCCGTCGGTCTGGTTGTCGGTGAACCACAGCGTCTTGTCCTTGGGGTTGAAGTCCATGCCGACCGAATTGCGAATTCCCCGGGCAAACACCTCTCGCTGGCTACCGTCGGTCTTCATGCGCATGATGCCGCCGATGCCCAGCTGGCTGTACAGGTCCACCTTGGTGGCAGGCGGCACATTGTGCGGCTGGCCCACGGCGATGTAGAGTTTGCCGTCGTCGGCCACCCGGCATACGCGCGCGCCGTGGTTGTACGACTCTTCCTCGACCGGGATCAGCTGACCCTGCGGCACGGTCTCGGCCACGGCCACATCCGGGCCTTCATAGAAAAATTCGGCGGCTGGAAAGCTCAGCACGCGGTTGTGTTCGACCACGACCAAGATGCCGTCCTTGGTCCAGCACACCCCGTTGGGCACCTTGAAATTCAGCGACGGCGCAAACGCCTTGACCTCGTCGGCCACGCCGTCGCTGTTGCGGTCGGTCACGGCCCACACGGTGGTCTTGCGGGTGCCGACGAACACCATGTTGGTCGATGGGGCCACCGCCATGTGACGGGCATCGGGCACCACCGCAAACAATTCGATCTTGAAGCCCGGCGGCAGCTTGACACGCTTGAGGTTGTTGCGAATCGCATCGGCGTTTTTGCCCTCCTGCGGCACCGGCGGAATCGTCAGGTCGGTGCCCTACACCTTCATTTGCTTGAGGTTGGACATGTTGTCCTTTGGCGCCTGGGCCGCAGCCCCCAGCGCCAGTCCACCCGCCGCCAGCGCAAGCAACAATTTCGCAACTTTCATGAAGTCTCCTCGTTGGATAGTTTTGTCAATGCATGAAGCCACACAGCATGGCGCCTTATTAGCCGCCATCATTTTCAAAAAATCAATAGTTCGACGCTTGGATGCCATGCGGCTTAGGGTAAACACCAATCGGGTAAATACCCGTCCGAAAAGCTTGCAAAACAGCGGGCGACCACCAGGCCGGACGCCGACTTGACGAATGCTGGCCGGTCTGAAGTGCGCCGGATTCGCAGCGGCTTCGCCCTGAAGCATCAGCGCCATTCAAACGCTATTGAAAATATAGCTGTAGACGCCCGCTGGTATTGCGCAATCGACATATTTTGTATAAAAAATAAGTTCGTCGGTGCTGCGGCTGTGGCCGTCGGCTGGCAGAGGGTTGAAAATAGCCGGTTGCGGGCGCATGTGATGCGCTGTCTTTTCTTTATCCTGAGTGAACCAAATCCATGCAAAAACAAACCCGTCCCTTCCAGGCCGAAGTCGCCCAACTGCTCAAGCTGGTCACGCATTCGCTGTATTCCAACCCTGAAATCTTTTTGCGCGAGCTGATCTCCAACGCCTCGGACGCCTGCGACAAGCTGCGTTTTGAAGCACTGAACGACGCCGGCCTGTACGAAAACGACAGCGAACTGAAAGTGCGCGTCAGCTTCGACCAAGCCGCCAAAACCCTGACCATCACCGACAACGGCATCGGCATGTCGCAGCAGGAAGCGATTGACCACCTCGGCACGATTGCCAAGAGCGGCACGCGCGATTTCGTCTCCAGCCTGTCGGGCGACCAGAAGGCCGACTCGCAGCTGATCGGCCAGTTC
>JBBSRS010000124.1:0-7184 GCA_038242795.1 Burkholderiales bacterium | reverse complement strand
TCGCCGGGCGCCATGTTGCCGGCAATCACCGAGCCGATGTGTTCGCCGGGAACACCGCTGCGGCGCAAGACTTCACGCGCCGCCTTGATGCCCAGATCGGTGGGCGAGATGTGGCCCAGCGCGCCGCAGTAATCGACCATCGGCGTGCGGACGCCGTCGAGCATCCAGATATCGTTGAAGGGGGAGAAAAATCCTTGGGTGGCCATGCGGGTGCTTTCAGTGGATGCGGGGTTTGGTGATGTGCGGCGTGTTGTCGTCGTGCAGCGCTTCGACCAGCGCTGCGCGGTGCTGGAGCACGGCGCGCTGGTTGATCGAGCCTTTGTCGGTGACTTCGCCCTTGTCGATGCAGGCCGGCTGGTCCATCAGCATGAAACGCGCGATGCGGTTGGCGCTGCCGGTGGAGGCCATCGCCAGGTCGTCGGCCATGTTCTGGAAATGCGCTCGTACCGGCGCACTGGCCAGCACGTCGGCCAGCGATGCATCGGCGCCCAGGCCGCTCAGGCTGCGCACGGCGGCGGTCGGAAAAAGCAGGGCGCCGACTTCTTTCAGGTTGATGCCGGTCAGCACCGCGTCCTGCACATAGGGCGCACCCGCCGAGATGATGCGGGCCCGCAGCGGGCCGACGCTGACAAACGTGCCGGTCGACAGCTTGAAGTCTTCGGCAATGCGGCCATCGAACTTCAGGCCTTGGTGAATGTCGTGCTCGTCGATCCACTTGAGCGCGTCGCCGGTGCAGAAATAGCCTTCTTCGTCAAAGTGGGCAGCGGTTTCCTCCGGCGCGCGCCAGTAGCCGGGCGTGATGTTGGGGCCGCGATAGCGCACCTCGACCTTGCCTTCGTTGGGCACCAGCTTGAGTTCCAGTCCCGGCGCGGGAAGGCCCAGGTCGCCCGCCTGCACGTTGGGGCTGGTGACGAACAGGCCGAACGGCCCGGATTCCGTCATGCCCAGGCCGCTGGTCATGACGATGCGCTGGCCGATCTCAAGCTCTTCGCTCTCGAACAACGAATCCCAGACCGGCTGCGACAAGCCCGCGCCGGCGTAAAAAAACATGCTGACTTTGGACAGAAAGTTTTTGCGCAGCACCCGGTCGGATTTCATGGCGTTGGCAATCGCCTCAAACCCGGTCGGCACGTTGAAGTAGATGGTGGGCGCGACTTCGCGCAGGTTGCGCAGGGTTTCGTCAATCAGCGCCGGCACGGGTTTGCCTTCGTCGATGTACATCGTGCCGCCGTTGTAGAGCACCATGCCGAAGTTGTGGTTGCCGCCAAAGGTGTGGTTCCACGGCAGCCAATCGACCAGCACCGGCGGCGCTTCGGTCAGCACCGGCATCGACTGGCGCATTTGCTGCTGGTTGGCGCACCACATGCCGTGGGTGTTGATGACGGCCTTGGGCAGCTTGGTCGAGCCGCTGGTGAACAAAAATTTGGCAATCGTCTCGGGGCCGGTGGCCTGCATGGCGGCATCGACCGCTGGCGTGGCGGCGGTGGCCAGCAGGTCGGCAAAAGTGGTGGTGGCGCGGCCCGGTACCGTGCCGGTGGGGGTGACAAGTTCCACGCCGTCGTCCAGCGTGGCCAGCCGGGCGCGGCCATAGCGCGCGCTATCGCTGGCAAACACCAGGCCCGGCGTCAGCGTGTCCAGCACATGGCGCAGCTTGGCAAAGTCCTGGCTGATGGTCGAATACGCCGGTGACGAGGGGCAATACGGCACGCCTGCAAACAGGCAGCCCAGCGCCAGCAGCGCATGCTCCAGATCGTTTTCACTGAGGATGACCACCGGCCGCTCGGCGCTCAAGCCCCGGTCCAGCAGCGCCTGGCCGATGCTGCGTGCGCTGGCCAACGCCTCGCCGTAGCTGATGGCGCGCCAGTCGCCTTTGCTGCCATCGGCGTTTTTGACGCGCTGGGCCATGAAGGTGCGCTCGGGCGCGGTCTGCGCCCAATGCACCAGCCGGTCGGTCAGGCGCTGGGCGCAGGGCGACAGCGACTGCTCGGCTTTCACATAGCGCACGCCTTGCGGGGCTTCGGTGAGCACGGCGCGGGTCACGCCGAAATGAAGCGGGCGGTAAGTCGGCTGATGCGGCTCGCGCGGTAGAGGCGCAGTGTTGAAACTGGCGGTGGCGGTGGATTCACTCATGTTGTCTCGCTCGGGTCGTGAGTTGGGGTGGGGCGCGTCCGCTCTGGCGGCGGACTGGGTGCGCCCGGCGCTGTCAGGCGGCTTTTTGAACCTTGGCGGCGCGGCCATCGAGGAAAGCCTGGACCCGCTCTTTGGCTTCGGGCGAGCTCTGGGCAATCGAGGCCATCAACGCTTCGGTGAAAAAGCCCTGATCGGCAGGCTGCTCGGCAATGCGCGGCAGGGCGTGCATCAGCGCGTAATTGGTCAGCGGGGCGTTTTGCGCCACGCGCTGGGCCAGCTCAAACGCCTTGGCAAAGGCCTGACCCCGTGGCACGAGGTACTGCGCCAAACCAATGCGTTCGCCTTCCTGCGCGTCATAGACCCGGCCGGTCAGCATCATGTCCGTCATGCGGGCCACGCCGATCAGCTTGGGAATGCGCACCGAGCCGCCGCCGCCGACAAAAATGCCGCGCGAGCCTTCGGGCAGGGCGTAAAACGTCGATTCGTCGGCCACGCGGATGTGGCAGGCGCTGGCCAGCTCCAGCCCGCCGCCGACCACCGCGCCGTGCAGCGCCGCAATCACCGGCACCGGGCCGTACTGCACCCGCTCCAGCGCGGCATGCCACATGCGCGAATGGTGCAGGCCCTGACCGGCGTCGCGCTCCTTGAGTTCGGACAGGTCCAGCCCGGCGCAAAAGTGGTCGCCGTCGCCGGTGATGACGGCGGCGCGCACGCTGGCGGGCAGGCCGTCAAAGGTGTCGCGAATCGCCAGCACCAGCGCGTCATTGAGCGCATTGCGCTTGGCCGGGCGCGTCAGGCGGATCACGGCGACTTCGTGGTGGTCGCCGCAGATTTCGAGTTGGATGTCGTTGGATTTCATGGTTTGGATTTTCCTCAATAGGGCCAATTATGGTTATTAAATATAATCAGTTCAAGCCGATTTCGAGAAAAATCATGGGTGTTTACCCTCGCCGTAAAAACTGCGTCGCCCACGCGGAAGCCGGCCCTGCTTGCGCGGGGCCGGCCTGCTGTTCACTATAGATTTAATAGCCGCTTATGCCCGTGGACAGTGCGTGAAAGCACTATTCAATTCATGTTCAAACGCCCAGATAGCCCGTCAGCGCCGCGCTGCCCGCCACTTCGTCGGCGTTGCCGTGCAGCACAACCTGGCCTTTTTGCACCACCAGCGCGCGGTCTGGTTGGGCCAGCACCTTGCGGTAGTTGCGATCCACGATCAAGGTGGCGATGCCGCTGGCGCGAATCGCGCTGATGACGTTCGGGATGTCCAGCACGATCAGCGGCGCCAGCCCTTCGGTGGCTTCGTCCAGGATGATCAGGTCCGGGTGCGTCATCAGCGCCCGGCCAATCGACAGCATCTGCTGCTCGTCGCCCGAGAGCTGCGCGCCCGAGTCGATTAGCCGCTCCTTCAGACGCGGAAAGGTTCCTCTTGCGCCTGCTCAAATGAACGCGCTGATGGCGGCGATCAGCGTGTCGGGCTGGTCGCGGTGCGGGGAATGGCCGCAGTCGGGCAGTTCGAGCAATCGGGTTTGTGGAGTCCGGCGCGCAATGCCGCGAATTTGTTCCAGCGTGCCGTACTCATCGTCCAGCCCCTGCACGGCCAGCAACGGGCAGGTGATGGTGCTGATTTCTTCTTCGATGGACCAGTGCCTGAAATCCGGGCGCAGCCAGATGTCGTTCCAGCCCCAAAAGGCTGAATCCGGGTCGTCATGGTGGCGGGACAGGCGCTGACGCAGGTCGGTTTCCAGATAGGCGGTGCGCGCTTTGGCAATGCTGCTGACGGACACGTCTTCGACCAGAATGTGCGGCGCCAGCACGATGGCCCCGGCAATGCGCTGCGGGGAATGGGCCGCGTAGAGCAGGGCGATGGAGCCGCCGTCGCTGTGGCCCAGCAGCCAGGGTTTGTCTGTGGCGGTGTCCACGCCCAGCGCATTGAGCAAAGCGGGCAGCACTTCTTGGGCCTGCCGGTGCATGAAGTCCATGTTCAAGGCTTCTTCAGCAGGGCGCGGCGTCGAGCGGCCATAGCCGGGGCGCGAATACACCAGTCCCCGGCAACCCGCCGCCTTGCACACGCGCTGCGGAAAATCACGCCACATTGAGACCGATCCCAGGCCTTCGTGCAAAAAGACGATCAATGGCTTGTCAGACTTTTCGCGGGCAATCCACTGGTGTTCAATGCGGGTTGGGCGGCCCGCCCAGTCAATATCAATGAACATCGCGCCTTGCGTCATGGGGCCGGGCATTCCAGGTCGCGCAGCTTGAAGCGCTGGATTTTGCCGGTGGCGGTCTTGGGCAGCTCGGCCAAAAACTCAATGGAGCGCGGGTATTTGTAGGGCGCGAGCCGCTCTTTGACGAAGGTCTTGAGTTCGTCTTCGCTGACGTGTTGGCCGGACTTGAGCACGACATAGGCTTTGGTCTTGGTCAGGCCTTCGCCATCCAGCACGCCGATGACGGCGGCTTCCAGAATCGCCGGATGTTGCGACAGCGTGGCCTCGACCTCGAAGGGCGAGACGTAGATGCCGCTGACCTTGAGCATGTCGTCGCTGCGGCCCGAATAGGTGTAGGTGCCATCGGCATTGCGCACGTACTTGTCGCCGCTTTTGGTCCAGCCGCCCTGAAAGGTTTCGCGCGATTTTTCGCGGTTGCCCCAGTACATCAATGCAGCGCTTGGCCCTTTGACATACAGGTCGCCGGTGTCGCCCTCAGCCACCGGGCGGCCGTCATCGCCGCGCAGTTCCACCTCGTAGCCGGGCACCGGCCAGCCGGTGGTGCCGTAGCGCACTTTTCCGGGCAGGTTGGACAGGTAGATATGCAGCATTTCGGTCGAACCGATGCCGTCGATGATTTCGATGCCAAAGTGGGCGGTGAAGCGCTCGCCCAAATCAGCCGGCAAGGCCTCGCCCGCTGAAGACGCCATGCGCAGCGACACCTGGTTTTTGTTCGGCAGGCCGGGCGCGGCCAGCATGCCGGCAAAGCCGGTGGGTGCGCCAAAGAACACCGTGGGCTGGTGGTCAATCCAGCGCTTGAAGGTGGCCGCTGGCGTCGGGCGTTCGGCCATCAGCACGACCGTGGCGCCGACGCTGAGGGGAAAGCTCAGGGCGTTGCCCAGCCCGTAGGCAAAGAACAACTTGGCGGCAGAAAAGCACACATCGCGCTCGGTCAGGCCCAGCACCGGTTTGCCGTACAGCTCAATCGTCCAGTAAGGGTTGGCGTGTGTGTGGAGCGTGCCTTTGGGCTTTCCGGTGGAGCCGGACGAATAGAGCCAAAAGCCCGGATCGTCGGGGCTGGTGGCGGCGGCCTGGGCCAGCGGCGCGTGCTGGGCGATCAGCGCATCCAGCGCCACGGAACCCGCAGGCAAAGCGGCGTCGGGGTGCGAGACGATAATGGTTTTGACTTCGTGCGCGGCTTTGCGCAGGGCTTCGTGCAGCAGGGGCAGCAGCGCGGCGGACACCAGCACGGCCTGGGCGCGGCTGTGTTCGAGCATGAAAGCGTAGTCGTCAACCGTCAGCAGCGTGTTGACGGCGACCGGCACGATGCCCGCGTACATCGCGCCCAGAAAGCTCACCGGCCAGTCGCTGCAGTCGTGCATCAACAGCAGCACGCGCTCTTCGCGGCGCACGCCGCTGGCCAGCAGTGCGGCGGCCAGGCGGCGGATGCGCTCGGCCAGTTCGCCGTAACGCAGGCTGCCCGTATCGTCGATGAAAGCGATTTTTTCCGGGCGGGCAGCGTTGCAGGCGATCAGGTGCTGGGCAAAGTTAAAGGGCGTGCCCGGCGCTGCGGGCCGGGTCATTCCTGTTGATTCGGTTGGCATGGCGTGTCTCCTTTTTTTTTCTGGTCTGCCGTTCAAACCGCCGGGGGTGTTTGCAGCTGCGCCAGCACCTCAGTGCTGGCCTGCACGGCGCTGCGGCGGTGGTAGAAGTTCAGGGCGCGCAGGCCGCCGAGTTCTTCGCCGCCACCCGCACGGCCCGGCCCGCCGTGCAGCGACTGCGGCATGACGTTGCCGTGGCCGGTTTGCAGCGCGGCCACATCGGGCGAAATCACATGCACGCGGCCATGGCTGTCGGCCAGTTCCAGCGCGGCGTTCGCCAGCGCGGCGGCATCGCTGCCGTATAAAGAAGTCACCAGCGAACCCTGGCCGCGTCGCACCAGCGCCAGCGCATGGGCGATGTCGCGGTAAGGCACCAGCGTGGCGACCGGGCCAAACACTTCGGTGTCGTGGATGCGGTCGGCGCTGTCGCTGCCCGCCGCGTTACGCGTGCCCAGCAGCGTGGGACCGACGCAGCAGGCGATCGCCGCATCGGCATCGACCAGCGCGTGGGCGCTGCCGTCATGCAGCACTTCGGCTTGTGCGCTCAGGTGCGTCAGGCCTTCCTGCACCGCTGCCAGTTGGGTGCGGTTGACCAGCGCGCCCATGCGCACCGATTCATTGCGCGGGTTGCCGACAGTGGTTTTGGCCAGCCGGGCTGAAATCGCTTTGGCAACCGCGTCGTACAGCGCTTCAGGCACAAAGATGCGGCGAATGGCCGTGCATTTTTGGCCCGACTTGACGGTCATCTCACGCGCCACTTCCTTGACCAGCAGGTCAAACGCCGGGCTGCCTGCCACTTCGCCTGGCAGCATCAGGGCGGAGTTCAGGCTGTCGGCCTCGATATTGACGCGCACCGAGCGCTGCACCACCGCCGGGTGCGACCGAATGACCGCCGCCGTTTGCGCCGAGCCGGTGAACGACACCACGTCAAACGGCTGCAACTGGTCCATCAGGCCCGCCGAGCTGCCGCAAATCACCGACAGCGCGCCCGCCGGAAAGATGCCCGCATCGACCACATCCTTGACCATGCGCTGCGTCAGCCAGGCCGTGGCCGTGGCGGGTTTGATGATGACGGGCACGCCCGAGAGCAGGGCGGGTGCGGCCTTTTCCCACAAGCCCCAGGCCGGGAAATTGAAGGCGTTGATGAACAGCGCGACACCGCGCGTGGGCGTCAGCACATGCTGGGACTGGAACAGCGGGTCTTTGCCCAGCCGCGCCATCTCGCCGTCGAGCATGAAGCGGCGATCAC
>JBBSRS010000123.1:0-7217 GCA_038242795.1 Burkholderiales bacterium | reverse complement strand
GTGATCGACCTGGCGCCCGGCAAGCAGCGCTACGGCCTGCTGCTCAATGACCAGGGCGGCATCATCGACGACCTGATGTTCTTCAACCGTGACGTGGCCAATGGCGGCGACCTCTTCGTCATCGTCAACGGTGCGTGCAAGGTCGGTGACATCGCCCATATCCAGGCCAAAATCGGCAGCCGCTGCGACGTCATTCCGATGCCCGAAATGGCCTTGCTGGCGCTGCAGGGCCCGCTGGCCGTGAACGCCCTGCAACGCCTGTCGCCGGGCGTTGAAAGGCTGGTGTTCATGACCGGCGGCCAGTTCACCGTGGCGGGCTGCGACTGCTTCATCACCCGAAGCGGCTACACCGGCGAAGACGGTTTCGAGATTTCAGTGCCTGCCGCGCACGCCGACACCCTGGCCCGAACCCTGCTGGCGCAGCCCGAAGTCAAACCCGTGGGCCTGGGGGCGCGCAACTCGCTGCGGTTGGAAGCCGGTTTGTGCCTCTATGGCCAGGACATCGACGCCACCACCACGCCGGTTGAAGCCAGCCTGAACTGGGCAATTCAAAAAGTCCGCCGCACAGGCGGTGCGCGGGCCGGCGGCTTTCCAGGCGCAGACAAGGTTCTGGCGCAGCTGGCCGACCCCACCAGCCTGGCCCGCAAGCGCGTGGCGCTGATCGCCAGTGCGCGCATCCCGGTGCGCGAACCGGCCACGCTGGAAAACATGGACGGTCAGGTTGTCGGCCAGGTCACCAGCGGCCTGCTCAGCCCCACGCTCAACCAGCCGATTGCGCTGGGTTACGTGCATCCCGACTATGCCCTGGTCGGCACCGAACTGTTTGCGATGGTGCGAGGCAAGCCTGTGCCCATGCACGTGTCAACCACGCCTTTTGTTCCCGCCCGCTACCACCGCGGCTGATTTACCCTTCATTTTCATTTTTCCCACAACTCCCTGGAGAACCTGCATGACCGTCAAGTACACCGAAGACCACGAATGGCTCAAGACGGACGGTGGCATTGCCACCGTCGGCATCACTGTTCATGCGCAGGAAGCGCTGGGCGATGTGGTGTTCGTCGAACTGCCGGAAGTTGGCACCACCTTCGCCCAGAAAGACACGGCCGGCGTGGTCGAGTCGGTGAAGGCGGCCGCCGACGTGTACATGCCGGTCAGCGGTGAAGTCGTTGAAGTGAATGAAGCGCTGCGCGACGATCCTTCCCTGGCCAACACCGACCCCCTGGGCGCTGGCTGGTTCTTCAAGGTCAAGCTGTCCGAGCCGGCGCAACTCGATGCGCTGATGGACGAAACCAGCTACTCGACTTTTGCCGCTGCTGCCTGAATTTTTGATCCACGACCGACACGGAAATCCTGACATGTTGCTGCCATCCGCCACGCCGCTGGGCGCGCTCGAAAATCCTTCCGAATTCATTGCACGCCACATCGGCATTGACGCGGCGGATGAAGTTCACATGCTCAACGTCATCGGCGCTCGTTCGCGCCGGGAATTGATTGACGGCATTGTTCCGCCATCGATTGCCCGCAGCAGCCCGATGGCCATTCCGCCGCCGGTCACCGAAGCGGCCGCGCTCAAGCAGCTCAAGGCGATGGCGTCCAAGAACAAGGTGTTCAAAAGCTTTATTGGCCAAGGCTATTACGGCACCTACACACCCGGCGTGGTTTTGCGCAACGTGCTGGAAAATCCCGCCTGGTACACCGCCTACACGCCCTACCAGGCCGAGATTTCGCAAGGACGCATGGAAGCGCTGATCAACTTCCAGACCATGGTCTGCGACCTGACCGGCATGCCGATCGCCAATGCGTCGATGCTCGATGAAGCCACCGCCGCCGCAGAAGCCATGACACTGGCCAAACGCAGCGTCAAGAGCAAGAGCAATGTGTTCATCGTTGCCGGTGACTGCCATCCGCAGACGATCGAGGTCATCCGCACGCGTGCAGGACCGCTGGGGATCGAAGTGAAGGTCAGCACCGCCTCGAGCACCGTGCCGCTGCTGATGGCCGAGGGCGAATACTTCGGCGTGCTGGCCCAATACCCGGCGATCAGCGGCGCCATTCATGACCTGCGGCCGCTGGCCGGGCAAGCCCATGCCGATGGCGCGGCCTTATGCGTTGCGGCCGATTTGCTGGCGCTGACCCTGCTGGTGCCTCCCGGCGAATGGAACGCCGACATCGTGCTGGGCAGCACCCAGCGCTTTGGCATGCCGATGGGCAACGGGGGCCCGCACGCCGCCTACCTGGCCTGCCGCGACGAATTCAAGCGTTCGCTGCCCGGCCGTCTGGTCGGTGTCAGCGTCGATACCCATGGCCACCCGACCTACCGGCTGGCGCTGCAAACCCGCGAACAGCACATCCGCCGGGAAAAAGCCACGTCCAACATCTGTACCGCGCAAGTGCTGCCCGCCGTGATGGCCAGCATGTATGCGGTCTACCACGGTCCGCAGGGCTTGAAGCGCATTGCCGAACGCGTGGCCACCTACACCGCCATTTTTGTCCATGGCCTGCGCCAGATGGGCTACGAGATCACCAACCAGGGCGCCTTTGATTCGGTCACCGTGAAAACCGGTGACGCTACCAATTCGATAGCTTCACGTGCGCGACAGTCGGGCGCAAACCTTAGATTTCGCTTGAACAATCATCTGGGCGTGTCGCTTGACGAGACCACCAGCCGCAGCGACATCGAACTGCTCTGGTCCTTCTTCGCCAAACCCGGCCAGAGCGTGCCGGTGGTCAGCAGTTTCGAGCAAGGCATCGAATCCCTCATCCCTGCCACGCTGCGCCGCACCAGCGACTTTTTGACGCACCCGGTGTTCAACACCCACCACAGTGAAACCAGCATGCTGCGCTACATCCGCAAGCTCAGCGACAAGGACCTGGCGCTGGACCGCAGCATGATTCCGCTGGGCAGCTGCACCATGAAGCTCAACGCGACCAGCGAGATGATCCCCATCACCTGGCCCGAATTCGCCAACATCCACCCGTTTGCGCCGCCTGACCAGTTGCGCGGCTATGCCGAGCTCGACCAGCAGCTGCGCGACTGGCTGTGCCAGGCCACCGGTTACGCCGGCATCAGCCTGCAACCCAATGCCGGCTCGCAAGGCGAATACGCCGGCCTGCTGGTGATCAAGGCGTACCTTGAAGCGAATGGCCAGGGTCACCGCAACATCTGCCTGATTCCCTCGTCGGCCCACGGCACCAACCCGGCCAGCGCCCAAATGGCCGGCATGACGGTCGTCGTCACGGCGTGCGACGCGCAAGGCAATGTGGACATGGCCGACCTCAAAGCCAAGTGCGAAAAGCACAGCGACAAGTTGGCCTGCGTGATGATCACCTACCCCAGCACGCATGGCGTCTTCGAAACGCAGGTCAAGGAACTGTGCCAGCTGGTGCATTCCCACGGCGGCCGGGTGTATGTCGATGGCGCGAACATGAATGCGCTGGTCGGCACCGCCGCGCCCGGCGAATTCGGGGGCGACGTGAGCCACCTCAATTTGCACAAGACGTTCTGCATTCCGCACGGCGGCGGCGGCCCCGGCGTCGGCCCGGTCTGCGTCGTGGCCGACCTGGTGCCCTACCTGCCCGGCCATGCCACCGCCGGCATTCGTGTCAATGGCGTCGGCGCGATTTCTGCGGCCCCGCTGGGCAATGCGGCGGTGCTGCCGATCAGCTGGATGTACTGCCGCATGATGGGCCCGCAGGGCTTGAAGCAGGCGACCGAAGTGGCGATTTTGAGCGCCAACTACATCAGCGCCCGGCTAAAGGACCATTACCCGACGCTCTACGCCAGTGAAAACGGCCATGTCGCGCACGAATGCATCCTGGACCTGCGCCCACTGAAGGAAACCAGCGGCGTCACCGCCGAAGACGTGTCCAAGCGGCTTATGGACTACGGTTTTCATGCGCCGACGCTCAGTTTTCCGGTGCCCGGTACGCTGATGGTCGAACCCACCGAAAGCGAATCCCTGGCCGAACTGGACCGCTTCATCAACGCCATGATTGCGATCCGCGAAGAAATTCGTCAGGTGGAAAACGGCAGCTGGCCGCAAGACAACAACCCGCTGAAGCATGCACCGCACACCGCAGCCAGCCTGCTGGGGGCCGACTGGGACCGACCGTATGCACGCGAAACCGGCGCTTTCCCGCTGGAAAGCCTGAAAGCGGTCAAATACTGGCCGCCCGTGGGCCGCGTGGACAACGTCTATGGCGACCGCAATTTGTCGTGCAGCTGCATTCCGGTGGCAGAGTACGCTTGAAGCGCACTGCAAACTGCCTGCGTGCCTGAATTCCTCCCTCTCCCTCCGGGAGAGGGTTGGGGTGAGGGCCAGCAGTGGCAACAGCACTAAACTCCCTACGCATCTATCCCTCCATCCTTCACAGGAAACCCATGAAATCAGTCCTCTCCCTGCTCGCCATCACCGCTTTTTCCACCAGCGCCTTCGCCGTGGCCCCGCCCGAAACCCTGCCCTCGGGCGTGAAGATCGTCCACACGGTCGATGGCACGGGCGCGCAACCCAAGGCATCGGACACCGTCAAGGTGCATTACCGTGGCACGCTGGCCGACGGCAAGGAATTCGACAGCTCCATCAAGCGCGGCCAGCCGGCCTCGTTCCCGCTGAACCGCGTGGTGCCGTGCTGGACCGAAGGCATGCAAAAGATCAAGGTTGGCGGCAAGGCCACATTGACCTGCCCACCGGCCACGGCCTATGGCGATCGCGGCGCGCCCGGTGCCGTGCCGCCCAACGCGACGCTGACGTTTGAAGTCGAGTTGCTGGCGATCGAGAAATAAGCCGGTTTCGGCCTACCAGTCCGCCCTCAGTGCGGCCAGCAACGCGTCATTAAAAGCTTCTGGCCGCTCGAACTGCACCCAATGCCCCGCCTCTTCAATCAGGCTGAAGACCTTGAACACAGGCGCTTGCCGCATCGCCGTTTCCAGCGCCGCCAGTTGCCCCCTGAACAGCGCGTCTTCTCGGCCATAAATGGCATGCAGCGGACACTTTAGCAGCGGCAGCGTTCGCGCCAACACATCGGTTCGCGACAGGTTGCGTCCCTGCATGCGGTCGCGCAGCACATTGGCCACATGTAGGCGCAACGCCAGGTCGCTGATGGACGCCGGGTGGTGCAGCATCAATGCCGCCAGGTTGCCACGGTGAATGGCGTTGCGCCTGTCGGCGTCCTTGTGATGGCGCCAGGCCCGTAAATGAAACGGCTTGTCGGGCGCGATGCCGAGTCCCGGCGCACCGACCAGCACCAAACGCGCCACCCGCGCCGCAAACTGCTCGGCGATAAAACCGGCCACCATGCCGCCAAAGGAAAATCCCACCAGGTCGCAGGCCGCATCGCCCAGCAGACATTCCAGCCCCTGCTCGACCAGACCGGGCAGCGCATCGGCATCCGTGCCGTGCAAAGGCGCGGCAGAGTCGCCAAAACCCGGAAGATCGGGCACCAGCACCCAGCGCCCGGAATCGACAAGCGCGTCAATATTGCGCAGCCAGTGCATCCAGCTGCCGCTGCCGCCATGCAGCAACACCAGTGGTGCCAGGACCGGGTGGCGTGTCGACTTGCCCCAGTGGTGCCAGACCATGGAGCCCGTGTCACCGGGGGTTTCCGTGCGGGTTGCGGTTTTCAGGAGCGCTTGCGCTTCCAGCGGTAATTCAACCAAGGGTTCAGAAATCATCGCCTGTTCATCTCTTTGCGCCGCAACAGTGCAGCGTCAATCAAACAGGCTGTCAAAGCCATGGACAGGCTCAAAACGCTTGTGGCGGGCGTGGAAATACAGCCGTGTCGGGCCGGGCATCGCCAGCTCGCGCACCGAGTGGCGGACATCGCCGGGGTAACAAATCACCCGGCCCTCTTCCAGATCAAACGGCTCCGGGAGGATCAACGGCGGCAGTCGGCTGCGGGCTTGTGCCATCACGCTGTCCACGCTGGCATGGCGCGCCAGGTGCGCCAGGCTCATGATCTGCGGGGGCGCCAGCGCGATCTGGCCGGCCCAGTACTGCTGCAGCGCCGTGCGGGGCGCCAGCCAGATGCTGTCGGTGGTTTCATGGTTGTCGTGAACCGCCACCTGCCCGGCAGGCACGGCGGACACAAAAAACCGGGTGTCGAAGCGCTTGTTCATGACCGATGGGGAGGTCGGCGTGATCCAGCGCGTCCAGGGCACCAGGCTCCGGGTCTGCAGGCGCAGCCCCATTTGCGCCAGCACCGCGTTGAACCCATGGCCTTCGCGCAACAGCGCCGCGGCCCGGGAACAGTCAACGCCCTCGCAGGCCATGCCTTGCGCCATCAAGATGCCCGACTCCTCAAACGCTTCGCGCAGCGCTGCCACATACAGTCCGCCCGCCGTGCGTTCGCTGATGTCGGCTTCGTTCAGGCCGGCATGCAATACCGGCAAAGGCTGGTCCAGATGCGCAGCCATGTCCAGTTCGGCATCCAGCGCATCGACCTTGCCGCCCGGAAACACATAGGCACCGCCCAGCACATCGGACAAGGTGTGGCGCTTCATCAGGAACACCTCCAGCCCCTCCGGCGCATCACGCAGCATGACCACCGTGGCCGCCGGGCGCAAGGGCGTGGTGACAATATCCAGATTCAATTTCATCGTCTGCTTTCAGGGGAAGTGCCGCGCGGTGTAGTCCGTGAGGTCAGGCTGCAGAGGCTATCAGAGTCGCTGCAGGCTGCCTGTTTCTGGCGGGACAGGCACCGGGCGAAAACCGGGCGCCATCAATGCCACTCAGGCATAAAAAAGCATCAAATCAGCCTGTAGCGCAATCAGTGTATGCGCAAGCAGCTATTATTTAAATAGCAATGACTGACCTGTTCGCCCTCACAGGTCCAGCACCAGCCGCGCCGATTTGGAGCGGGAACAGCATGGCGTGAACTGGTCGTTCGCCGCTTGCTCCTCCGGCGTGAGGTACATGTCCTTGTGGTCGGGGATGCCTTCGATCACGCGGGTCAGGCAGGTGCCGCACACGCCTTGCTCGCAGGACATCTGCACCTCCACACCCGCTTCGGCCAGGGCCTGCACCACGGTTTTGTCAGCCGGCACCCGAACGATCTTGCCGGAGCTGGCCAGCTGGACTTCAAAACTGGCGTCGCTGTCAGAGGTGGTCACCGTGCCGGCAAAGAACTCGTAATGCAACTGGTCTTCAGGCCAGCCTGTGGCGCGGGCCGTGTCCAGCACGGCATCCATGAATCCCCTGGGACCGCACACGTACAAATGC
>JBBSRS010000122.1:0-7231 GCA_038242795.1 Burkholderiales bacterium | reverse complement strand
GGCCGGATGGGAAATGGTGGTTTTGGTGTCGCCCAGGTTGGCCGTGAAGCTGCACACCAGCGTGCTGTCCACCACGTGAAAGGCGTTGCTGCGCGCGGCTTCGGGCGACGGGGCCCGCACGGCAAATGACACCACGCCGCCACCTTGGCCGGACTGCTGGCGCATGGCCAGCGCATGCTGCGGGTGCGAAGCCAGGCCGGGGTAGTGGACACGCGCCACGCCGGGTTGCGCTTCCAGCCACTGCGCCAGCAGCAGCGCGGCGCTGCTGTGCGCCCGCATGCGCAAGCCCAGCGTCTCCATGCCCTTGAGCACAACCCACGCATTGAACGGCGACAACGCCATGCCCGCCGTGCGCACCACCGGGGCAAACACGTCGTGGATCAAGGCTTGCGGGCCGCAAATTGCGCCCGCCAGCACCCGGCCCTGACCATCCAGGTACTTGGTGCCCGAGTGGATCACCAGATCCGCGCCCATCTCGGTGGGCCGCTGCAAGGCTGGCGAACAAAAACAGTTGTCGACCACCAGCAGCGCCCCGGCGTTGTGCGCCAGGTCGGCCAGTGCCTGGATGTCGCACACATCGGTCAGCGGGTTGGTGGGCGTCTCGGCAAACAGCAGTTTGGTGCTGGGCCGCAAGGCCGTTCGCCACTCGCCAATGTCGGTTTGCGACACAAAGGTGGTTTCGACGCCGAATTTGCCAAACAGGTTGCCAATCAGCCCCAGGGTGGAGCCGAACACCGAGCGCGAGCACACCACATGGTCGCCCGATTTGAGCAATCCCATGCACATCATGAGAATCGCACCCATGCCGCTGGACGCGCCAATAGCCGCCTCGGTGCCTTCGAGTGCCGCCAGGCGCTGCTCGAAGCTGGCCACGGTGGGGTTGGAGGTGCGCGAGTAAGTGAAACCTTCCTCAGTGCCGGCAAAGCGCCGCGCCGATGTTTCGGCATCGGGCTGCACGAAACTGCTGGTCAGGTAAAGCGCTTCGGAGTTTTCGCCGTATTGACTCTTGTCCATGGCGACGCGCACGGCCAGCGTGTCGCGGTGCAGGTTGTCAGGCAATTTTCTGGTCGTCATGGTCACGCTTCCTGCGGATTGGGCAGCGCCAGTCGCGACACATCGACATCGCTGTCTTCGCCAATTTTTTCGGCGGTGTCGGCCCGGGATGAATTCATCGCGGCAATGGTTTCGGCTGTCACGTCGCCGGTGACATACACGCCGTCAAAACAGGACGCATCAAAGCCATCGAGCTTCGGGTTCAGCGAGCCGATGGCGCGCTTCATGCCCTCGACATCCTGGTAAATCAGTGCATCGCAACCAATCTCCTGGCGAATTTCTTCCACGGTGCGGTTGTGCGCGACCAATTCGCCCGGCGTCGGCATGTCGATGCCATAGACGTTCGGGAAACGCACCGGCGGGGCGGCACTGGCCAGATACACCTTGCGCGCGCCGGCATCGCGCGCCATCTGCACGATTTCGCGGCTGGTGGTGCCGCGAACGATGGAGTCATCGACCAGCAGGACATTGCGGCCCATGAACTCGCTGGCAATCACATTGAGCTTCTGGCGCACCGATTTCTTGCGAACGCCCTGCCCCGGCATGATGAAGGTGCGGCCGACGTAGCGGTTCTTGACAAAGCCTTCACGGTAGGGAATGCCCAGCAGGTGCGCCAGCTGGGTGGCACTGGGGCGGCTCGATTCGGGAATCGGGATGATCACGTCGATCTGGTTTGGCGGCACGGTGGAAACCACACGCTTGGCCAGCGTTTCGCCCAGGTTCAGGCGTGCCTGGTAGACCGAAATGCCGTCGAGCACCGAGTCAGGCCGCGCCAGGTACACAAACTCGAAAATACACGGCTTGAGCTGGGGGTTGGCGGCGCACTGTTCGGCATGCACCTTGCCATCCAGGTTCACATACACCGCTTCGCCCGGCGCAATGTCGCGCTCGAACTGGTGCGCGGTGCCTTCCAGCGCCACCGATTCGCTGGCCACCATGACGGTTGCGCCGTCGTCGTTCTGGCCATGGCCCATGCACAAAGGACGAATGCCGAACGGGTCGCGAAACGCCAGCAGGCCATGGCCGGCAATCAGGGCCACCACGGCATACGAGCCCTTGATGCGCTTGTGAACACCGCGAACGGCAGCAAACACGTCGGCCGGCGTCAACGCCAGGCCACGCGTTGTTTTTTCCAGTTCATGCGCCAGCACGTTGAGCAGCACCTCGGAGTCGCTGTCGGTGTTGATGTGGCGGTGGTCGGTGTTGAACAGCTCGGCCTTGAGCTCGGCCGCGTTGGTCAGGTTGCCGTTGTGCGACAAGACCAGGCCAAAGGGCGCGTTGACATAGAACGGCTGCGCTTCGTCCTCGCTGAAAGCGTTGCCGGCTGTCGGGTAGCGGACCTGGCCCAGCCCCACATTGCCGGGCAGTGCGCGCATGTTGCGGGTGCGGAACACATCGCGCACCATGCCCTTGGCCTTGTGCATGTAGAACTTGCGTCCCTGCTGGGTGACGATGCCGGCGGCATCCTGGCCACGGTGCTGCAGCAACAGCAGTCCGTCGTAGATCAGCTGATTGACCGGCGCCTTGCTGACGATTCCAACTATTCCGCACATGGTTTTTTACTCATGGTGTGTCGATTTCTCAACGTAAAGACAAAACAACAAAACAATCAACCCAGATACTTTGCAAAGGGCTCCGGCAGAAGCGGCTTCAGGCTGACAAGCGCCGCCGTCAGCGTTTGCGCCCCGATGGACTCCTGCCACCAGTCGCTGGACTTGAGCGCCGTCATGTCGATGACGACGGTCGCGACCAGCAGCAAGATGATGCCGCGCAGCATGCCGAACGCCGCACCCAGCGTGCGGTCCACAGGCCGCAGGCCGATGGCGTCCACCAGCCGCTTCAGCAAGGCGGCCAGCAAGCCGGCCGCAAACAGCGCGCCGATGAAGACCAGCACGAAAGCCGCGGCATAGCGCACCGGCTCGGTCGCCGACGTCCAGGGAAGCAACAGTGCCACGTGCGGCGCAAACCATTGCGCGGCGTAAAACGACGCCGCCCAGCCCAGCACCGACAACACTTCATAGACCAGCCCGCGCCAGGCACCCAGCAACAGCGAAAAAAACAAAATTCCGGCCAGGATCCAGTCAAGCGTCATCACCGCGCCGCCCGCCAGACTAGAAACTCAGGATGGCAACCGGCAAATCAAGCGCCCTGATCTTGTTCACCGCCCTTTCAGCCTCCGCCTTGTTGGCAAAGGGCCCGACGCGCACCCGGACGCGCTTGCCATCCTTGGTGTCCGCCACCTGGGTGTAGGTGTTGAGACCGGCCTTTTCCAGCTTGCGGCGTGTTTCCTCGGCCTTGGCGGCATCGGCAAAGGCACCCACCTGCACCACCATGCGGCCCTTGGTTTCAGCGGCAGCGGCCTTGGTTTCTTCAGTGGCCGCCGGTTTGGCGGGCGCGGCCACCTTGGGGGGCTGCGGTGCAGGCGTGGCATTCAGCAGTGCAATGGCGCGTGCGCCGTCGTCGCCTGAAGGCGCCGGCTTGGCGGGCGCCGGCTTGGGCTCCGGCTTGACAGCCGGACGGGCTTCAGCTTTTTCAACCGGCTTGGGTTCAGGCCTGGCTTCGGGCTTGGGGTCAGGGCGTGGCTTGACCTCCGGCCTGGCTTCAAGTTTCGCCTCCCGAGGTTCGGGCTTCGCTTCTTTTTTAATTGCTGGAGACGCAGGCTCAGCAGGCGGCGTCCCCGGTTTTGACGGGTAAATCTCTTCGGCGGGCGACAAACTGGCGGCGGCTGTCACGGTCTGCGAGGCAGACGCAGCCGTTTTGCCCGGTGTGGGCGCAGCCGCCGGAACCACCAGCGGTTTGACGGCATTTTTTCCGGGAATTTCAATCGGAATATCGACAGCCACCGGGCGTGGCTGGGTTTCGAACAGCATCGGAAAGCCGATGACGCCCAGCAGCACCAGCACCGATGCACCGATCAGCCGGTGCTTGGCGCGCTTGCGCAGCACTTCCACGCTTTGCGCCTGGGTGGCTGAACCGGCAGGAGGGGTTGGACTGGTGTCGCCCCGGCGGAACTTGAAAAACGGCATGGTGTGTTGGGCGTCCGTTGAAGGCCAGGTAGGGGTTGCAAACCGCTTGCCGTTCTGGCGCAGGCGGTGGATCCGGTTGGTTCGGCTTCAGGCCGGCAAGTGGGGCGCCGAAAAACGCGGCACGCCGTTCTTGAGGATTCCGCCCACGGTGTAGAACGAGCCAAAGACGACAATTCTATCAGTGGGGTTTGCCGCCTTGACAACTGCTTGCAGTGCTGATTCAGGGCTTTCGTAGGCATTTGCAGTGACGTCCGGCCGGGTGTTGCCGGCCTGCCAGACGGCGCGCAGCGCTTCGCCCGAGGCGGCCCGCGGCGTCGGCAGGTCGGTGAAATACCATTTGTCGATGAGCGGGCCGATGCGCGCCAGCATGGGGGCGACGTCCTTGTCGGCCATGGCGCCAAACACCGCATGGGTGCACGGGTAGAACCCCATGGCGTCGAGGTTTTCGGTCAGCGCGGCCACCGAATGCGGGTTGTGCGCCACGTCGAGCACCAGCGTCGGCTGGCCGGGAATGATCTGGAAGCGTCCCGGCAGCTCGACCAGCGACAGGCCATTGCGCACCGACTGCGCGGTGACCGGCAGCCGGTCGCGCAAGGCGGTCAGGGCCGCCAGCACGCCCGAGGCATTGACCAGCTGGTTGGCGCCGCGCAGCGCCGGATAGGCCAGCCCGGCGTAGCGGCGGCCGCGTCCGGCCCAGCTCCACTGGAGTTTGTCACCGGAGAAATTGAAGTCGTGGCCAAAGCGCCACAGGTCGGCGCCCAGGGCGGCCGCATGGTCGAGCACGCTTTGCGGCGGCACCGGGTCGCTCACTATGACGGGCCGGCCGGCGCGCATGATGCCGGCTTTCTCGAAGCCGATGGCGTCCCGCGTCGATCCGAGCAATTCCATGTGGTCCAGGTCGATGCTGGTGATGACGGCGCAGTCGGCGTCCAGGATGTTGACGGCGTCGAGCCGTCCGCCCAGGCCGACTTCCAGGATTGCCACGTCGAGCTTCGCATTGGCCAGCAGCTGCAGGATGGCCAGGGTGGTGAATTCGAAGTAGGTCAGCGAGATTTCATCGCCATTTTGGCATCTAGCGCTTTCCACACGGGCGAAGTTAGCTATCAAATCATTAGCACTGACGATGTCGCCGCGCACCCGGCAACGCTCCTCGAAATGCACCAGGTGCGGTGAGTTGTAGACGCCGGTCTTGTAGCCGGCTTCCATGAGGATGGCTTCCAGCATGGCGCAGGTCGAGCCCTTGCCGTTGGTGCCGGCCACGGTGATGACGGGGCAGTCAAACTTCAGCCCCATGCGTTCGGCCACGCTCCGGACGCGGTCCAGGCCCATGTCGATGCTGGTGGGGTGCAGGCGCTCGCAGTGCGCCAGCCAGTCGTCCAAAGTGGTGAGATTTTGCATAGAGTTTTGCATTGTCGCGCAAGGCGCAAGACCCGTCTCCGGGAGTGCTTCAGCGGGCAAAGCGGTCGGTCGCGGCCAGCAGTTGCGCCAGGATGCCGGGCTCGTTGAAGGCATGGCCGGCGCCGGCAATCAAATGGAAATCGGCCTCGGGCCAGGCGCGGTGCAGGTCCCAGGCGGTTTTGGTCGGGCAGGCCATGTCGTAGCGGCCCTGCACGATGACGCCCGGTATGCCGGCGAGCTTGCCGGCATCGCGGATCAACTGGCCCTCCTCCAGCCAGCCATGGTGGACAAAATAATGGTTTTCGATGCGCGCGAACGCCAGCGCAAAGTCGTCGTCACCGTGCTTGGCCGCGCCCGTCGGGTCTGGCAGCAGCGTGATGGTCTGCCCTTCCCACAGGCTCCAGGCGCGGGCGCAGGCCAGTTGCGCGGCCCGGTCGCTGCCGACCAGCCGCCGGCGGTAGGCCGCCATCAGGTCGCCGCGCTCTGCCAGCGGAATCGGCGCCAGAAAGTCTTCCCACAGGTCGGGAAACAGCCAGGACGCGCCTTCCTGGTAATACCAGTGCAACTCGGCACGGCGCACCGTAAAAATGCCTCGCACGATCAGTTCGGACACCTGCGCCGGGTGCGTCTGCGCATAGGCCAGCGCCAGCGACGAACCCCAGGAACCGCCAAACACCAGCCAGCGCTCCACGCCGATCAGGTGGCGCAGCCGCTCGATGTCGGCGACCAGATGCCAGGTCGTGTTGTGGTCCAGCGACGCATGCGGCGTGGAACGGCCGCAGCCGCGCTGGTCGAACAGCAGCACGCAATAGCGGGCGGGATCGAACAGCCGACGGTGGTCTGGCGAGCAGCCCGAACCCGGCCCGCCATGCAAGAACACCGCCGGCTTGCCTTGCGGGTTGCCGCACAGTTCCCAATAGATTGAATGGCCGTCGCCGGTGTCGAGCGTGCCAGTGCGAAACGGCTCAATGGGCGGGTAAAGCGCAGGCGCGCCAATGGCGGGAACAGAAGAATTCATGCGGTTTTCCTAAAAACAGGTCAGGCAACGAAGGCACGGTGCCGGGTTACCGGCGGATTCATGCATTATTCCAGTGCGCCGCCTGCAGACCGAATGCTACACAATCAATAGCTGCTTGCGCCCGTGGATATTGCGCAAAGCACACTTTTTCCTTATAAACCCTGAAAAATACGACATGACCATCCTCTACGGCATTCCGAACTGCGACACCGTCAAGAAAGCCCGCGCCTGGCTGGCGGAGCACGGGCAGGACCACAGCTTTCACGACTTCAAAAAGCAGGGCGTTCCCCCGGAGCAACTGGCGCGGTGGGTCAATGCTGCCGGCTGGGAAAAGCTGCTGAACCGCCAGGGCACGACCTGGCGCAAGCTTGATGCCGCGACGCAGGCGGCCGTGGTCGATGCGAAAAGCGCCCATGCCGTGATGCTCGCCAACCCGAGCGCGATCAAGCGGCCGGTGGTGGACTGGGGGTCGGACATCACAGTCGGCTTCGATGCTGCCGACTGGGAAGCGCGGGTTTGAGCCGATCCGGCCGCACTGCACGACACCAGCTTTACAGAGCAGCCACCGAACTTTGTGCCTTGAAACAGGTCAGATTCACTAAAATCCGAGGTTTTCAAACATCTGAGAACACCGCAGTTCCCCAACATTCCTGCGTGATTGGCAAGTTGCACAAAGAGGCCTGGCTATGAAAAACACCTTCATCAAAACCTGCATCGGTTCCGTCGTGGCGACTGC
>JBBSRS010000121.1:0-7255 GCA_038242795.1 Burkholderiales bacterium | reverse complement strand
GCGCTGCTCTCGCCCGACTTGGTTGGCTCGGGCGGATCGCTTTTCTTGATGCCATGGGCAATGAAATTGACCACATCCAGGCGCGTGACGCCCTGCTGGTGCAGGTAGTACACGGCATGCGAGTCTTTCTCGCCAAAAATGGCGACCAGCACATTGGCGCCGGTCACTTCCTTCTTGCCACTGCCGGTGGACTGCACATGCATGATGGCGCGCTGGATCACGCGCTGGAACCCCAGCGTGGGCTGCGTGTCGACATCGTCGGTGCCGGCCACCTGCGGCGTGTTGTCCTTGATGAAGTTGGCAAGCGACTTGCGCAAATCATCCACATTGGCTGAGCAGGCGCGCAACACTTCGGCGGCACTGGGGTTGTCCAACAAGGCCAGCAGCAAGTGTTCAACGGTAATGAATTCGTGGCGTTGCTGGCGTGCCTCGACAAAGGCCATGTGCAAGCTGACTTCTAATTCCTGGGCGATCATAGATTTTCCTTTCGGCTTGCTTGGGTAACTACTTAACTTGTCTGTTCGGGACTTGAAAGAATATTGGCCGATTTTGCCGTTATTCAATGGGCTCGCTGACACATTGCAGCGGATGACCGTTTTTTCTGGCGGCCTCGGTCACCTGGTCAACCTTGGTGGCGGCGACGTCCCTGGAAAAAACCCCGCAGATTCCTTTTCCGTCCAGGTGAATCTTGAGCATGATCTGGGTCGCCGTCTCACGGTCCTTGTTGAAGAATTCCTGGATGACCACCACGACGAACTCCATGGGCGTGTAGTCGTCATTGAGCAACACCACCTGGTACATCTGCGGCGGTTTGGTTTTTTGCGGACGGCGCTCCAGCACCACCGCGTCTCCGCCGTTGACATCGGCAGGCTTGGCCACAGCGGGACTTGGCGGCTGGGCCGGCGATTTGGGGGGTTTTGTTGCCATGGAAATCATTCTAGCCATCGGTACCGTTCATTGCATCAGACACATCAATTGGTGGTGTGCAGGCAAAGTTCAAGCCTGCAGTGGCGGATTCACCGCTGGTACAGGCTTGGCTGGCATGAAAAAACCGCCACGGGATCGCTCCCGGGCGGTCTGCCATGCGTTGAACAGGGAAATACGCTTACATGTGGTCGATCATGACCTGGCCAAAGCCAGAGCAGCTCACCTGCGTGGCACCGTCCATCAGGCGGGCAAAGTCGTAGGTGACCTTTTTGGAGGCAATCGAGTGTTCCATTGAACTGATGATGAGGTCGGCGGCCTCCAGCCAGCCCATGTGGCGCAGCATCATTTCGGCCGACAGGATCAGCGAGCCGGGGTTGACGTAATCTTTTCCAGCGTATTTTGGCGCGGTGCCATGGGTGGCTTCGAACATGGCGATGGTGTCACTGAGGTTGGCCCCGGGCGCAATGCCGATGCCGCCGACCTGGGCCGCCAGCGCGTCGGAAATGTAGTCCCCATTCAAATTGAGCGTGGCAATCACGCTGTATTCGGCCGGGCGCAGCAGGATTTGCTGCAGGAAAGCGTCGGCGATCACGTCCTTGATGACAATGTCCTTGCCAGTTTTCGGATTCTTGAACTGGCACCAGGGGCCGCCATCGATCAGTTCGGCGCCAAATTCCTTCTGCGCCAAACCATAGGCCCAGTCGCGAAAGCCGCCTTCTGTGAACTTCATGATGTTGCCCTTGTGCACGATGGTCACGCTGGGCTTGTCATTGTCAATGGCGTACTGGATCGCCTTGCGCATCAGGCGCTCGGTGCCTTCACTGGACACGGGCTTGATGCCAATGCCCGAGGTGTCGGGAAAACGGATCTTCTTGACACCCAGTTCATCCTGCAGGAATTTGATGAGCTTTTTGGCTTTGTCGCTGCCGGATTCGAATTCGATGCCGGCGTAAATGTCTTCCGAATTTTCGCGAAAGATCACCATGTTGGTTTTTTGCGGCTCCTTGACCGGCGACGGCACGCCGGCAAAGTACTGGATGGGGCGCAGGCAGACATACAGGTCCAGTTCCTGGCGCAGCGCCACGTTCAGGCTCCTGATACCACCGCCTACCGGCGTTGTCAGCGGACCCTTGATCGACACCACATAGTCCTTCACGGCATGCAGCGTTTCTTCAGGCAGCCACACGTCAGGGCCATAAACCTTGGTGGCCTTTTCACCGGCAAACACTTCCATCCACTGGATTTTCTTCTTGCCGCCATAGGCCTTGGCCACCGCAGCATCGACCACTTTGACCATCACCGGAGAAATATCGACACCCGTGCCGTCGCCCTCGATGAATGGAATGATGGGTTGGTCAGGCACATTCAGTGAATTGTCTGCATTGACAGTGATTTTCTCGCCTTGGGCGGGCACCTTGATGTGCTGGTACATGTGCTGAAGTCTCCGGTAAGCCTGGATGACGCACCTGACAGGCGCGCTGCTTCAGGGATTTAAGGTAAAAGCCGCTTAAATTTTAGTCCCAAAAATTTTCGGAAAGATATTTCGGGTGGCTGTCAACGCAATGAAAACTGCGTCGTTATGGGAAGGACTCCGAAAGGTTCGGGGTGTTTTCAAACGACAACTTGCCTTACCAATTTCCCAAGGAACTCCAGATGAACAAGATTCTCGCTGCCCTCGTTGCTGCTCTTTTTGCTGCCGGCGCCTACGCTCAACCCTCCACCACCGCGCCATCCACCCTGACGCCAGCACCTGCAGCAACCGCCGCTGCCCCGGCCATGCCAGCCGCCTCTGCTCCCATGGCAAAAGCCAAGCCAGCAGCCATGACCAAAGAAGAAAAAGCCGCCGCCAAAGCTGCCAAAAAAGAAAAAGCTGCAGCTGCCAAGAAAGCAAAGGCAGATGCAGCCATGGCCAAAAAAGAGGCCGCTGCCAAGAAAAGCTGAAGCCCAGGGAAATTATTTCCCGGTTCAGTCAAAATGCCCGCCTGGTGCGGGCTTTTTTACGGCCGTGTTTTATGCCGGCAATCAAACTTTAAGGGTGTGTGCGTATGGGGTTCAAGAACTGCTTTTCCAACATGCAGCCCAGGGTGCGCCGCGTGAGCGGGGTGATGGCAGCGGCGACGATGCTGTTGCTTCCCGGATGGACGGCTGCGCAACAGGCTCCCCAACTGAACCTGCAGCGTGCCAAGCTGAACGCGGGCATGCATGTGATTGATGCCCAGGTGGCCCTGACACCCCAGGAGCGCGAGATCGGCTTGATGCTGCGCAAGGAGATGGCGCAGCATGAGGGCATGCTTTTTGTTTTTGAACAGGCCGCTGAACAATGCTTCTGGATGAAAAACACGCTGCTTCCCCTGACAGCCGCCTTCGTGGCCAATGATGGCACCATCGTGAATACGGAAGACATGAAACCGCAAACCACCGATTCGCACTGCTCAGCCAAACCGGTCCGTTTTGTTCTGGAAATGAACAAGGGATGGTTTGCCAAGAAAGGAATCCAACCGGGCAGCAAACTGTCCGGCCCGATGTTTGAAGGGCCGCGCTGACCAGCGCGTCGGCAGAACAACAAAAAGCCGACTTCACGTCGGCTTTTTTTGATGGCCAAACGTGGCCAATCTTCAACTTACAGCCTCAGGCGAAATTGCTTTCGGCAAATTCCCAGTTCACCAGGCTGGACAGGTAGGTTTCGACAAATTTGGGGCGCTGGTTGCGGTAATCGATGTAATAGGCGTGTTCCCATACGTCCACCGTCATCAAGGCCTTGTCGCCTGTGGTCAGCGGGGTGCCGGCGGCGCCGGTGTTGACGATGTCCACGGTGCCGTCAGCTTTTTTCACCAGCCAGGTCCAGCCGGAGCCAAAATTGCCGACTGCAGACTTGACAAATGCTTCCTTGAACGCTGCGTAGGAGCCAAATTTTGCATGGATGGCTTCAGCCAGCGCACCGCCAGGCTCGCCGCCGCCGGCGGGCTTCATGCAGCTCCAGAAAAATGTGTGGTTCCATATCTGGGCAGCATTGTTGTAGACACCGCCACTGGACTTCTTGACGATCTCTTCGAGCGTCATCGATTCGAACTCGGTGCCTTTTTGCAGGTTGTTGAGGTTCGTGACGTAGGCGTTATGGTGCTTTCCATAATGGTATTCAAGGGTTTCCTGGCTGTACTCTGGAGCCAGTGCGTCCATGGCATACGGGAGCGGGGGGAGCGTGTGTTCCAGATATTTCCTCGTGGGGTTGATAAGATGTCCATCGACATGCAAAGGACATTGTAAAAACTAAATCAGCCGCCGTGTGGAGACCGTCAAATCGACCTGTCCATCGGCAAGGGTAGCGCGCACCGGCTGACCCGGATGGGTGGCTTTCACGCTGGTCAAGGCATGCCCTTCCAGGTCGGCTAACCAGGCATAGCCGCGTTGAAGCACCAGATGGGGGTCCAGCATGTCAAGCCGCAGCTGGGCGCGTTCCAGCCGATGTCGGTTATGCGTCAAACGCGCGGCCAGCAACTTTGGAAAATCGCTTTCCAGCGTTTCCAGCCGATGCTTTTCTTGTCCCAGTGCCAATTGCATGGCATGGCCCAGGCTTTGGGTGATGCTGCTTAACCTGCCTTGCTGACGCGTGATCAGATGTGAAGGCTGGCTGGCGCGCGCCGCTGCCCGGTCCAGCCGCTGGCTGGCCGCCTGCATCTGCCGGTCAATGCCGTATTGCAGCCGCGAAAAAATCTGTTCGAGGGCAGCCAGCCACGAGCTTTGCGGTTGCGCACACAGTTCGGCGGCGGCCGTGGGTGTTGGCGCGCGAACATCGGCGCAGAAGTCGGCAATGGTGAAATCCGTTTCGTGCCCGACACCGCAAACCACCGGCATGGGCGAGGCGATGATGGCCCGTACCAGCATTTCGTCGTTGAAAGCCCACAGGTCTTCCATTGCGCCGCCGCCTCGCACCAGCAGCAGCACATCAACCCGGTCAATCGACTGCCGCTCGGCAGCCTTGAGCAACGCCCCGCGCAGTTCGCCGGCCGCTTGCACGCCCTGGACGCTGGCGGGATAGATCACCACGGGAATGTGCGGCGCCCGGCGCTGCAAAGCCGTCACAACATCATGCAGCGCGGCGGCGCCCAGCGACGTCACTACCCCGATGGCACGCGGCATCACCGGCAGCGGACGCTTTCGGGCACTGGCGAAAAGCCCTTCGGCTTCAAGCCTGGCTTTCAGTTTCAAAAATTGTTCGAACAGGCTGCCCTGACCGGCCTGCTGCATGGATTCAACCACCAGTTGCAGCTCTCCTCGGGGCTCGTACACGCCCAGCCGGCCACGCAATTCCACCAACTGACCATCGCGTGGCGAAAAATCCAGCAGCCCTGCCGCTCGCCGAAACATGGCGCAGCGGACCTGCCCGAGGTCGTCCTTGAGCGAAAAATAGCAGTGCCCGCTGGACGCGCGCGAAAAACCGGACAGTTCGCCCTGCACTGCGACGGGATTGAATCGGGATTCCAGGCTTTCGGTTATGGCGCGCAGCAATGAGCCCACTGGCCAGAGACGCGCACCGCCTGCGGACAAAGGCGCCTGCACTCTTTCAACAGAAGGGGAAGCATCGTCCACAACAATCTCCAGAATGTTTAAAAACAAGTAGTCCACAAATGACGAAACATAACTTGGTGCCTTCCCAACTCCCTGGAAGTGCCCAAAGTATGGTGCAACTCTTTGATTTATAAGAAAAAATTGCTGCCTAAATTTTCATCGTTTTATCCAAACGACGTGTCGGTGCGGCTTGGGACGGGCTCATCACACACTTACCCACAAAGTTATCCACAGATTTTGTGTGTGAAATGATCCCATGTCCGCACACGCAACGTTCATTCCCACGCCACCAAAAACGGCTTTTCAACACCTGGGCTGCGCCATAATCCAACACCCTTATCTGTCTGGAGATGCGCATTGTTTTCGATCATACAAGCAGCCGGCTGGCCCATCTGGCCTCTGCTGGCGTGCTCCATCGTTGCGCTGGCCCTGGTCATCGAGCGGTTTTCCAGCCTCCAGACCATGAAAATTGCACCGCCTAAACTCCTCGGCGAAGCCATGGTCGTTTCACGAACCGCCCTTCCACCGCCAGACGTGGTCTCGAAGCTGGAACAGAATTCACTGCTGGGCGAGGTGCTGGCCAGCGGTTTGCGTGCCCTTGGCGCCAACCCCCGCATCAGCGAAGCCGATTTGCGTTCCACCCTGGAAGGCGCTGGTCGGCAAGCGGCGCACAAACTGGAGCGTTACCTCGCCGCACTGGCCACCATTGCGTCCGCAGCGCCCTTGCTCGGCCTGCTGGGCACGGTGATTGGCATGATCGAAATTTTTGGCGCCCAATCCGGCAACGCCAGCAATGCTGGCGGCGGCAATCCGGCGCAACTCGCGCAAGGAATCTCCATCGCGCTGTACAACACCGCCTTTGGCCTGATGGTGGCCATTCCGGCGCTGATCTTTTGGCGCTATTTCCGGGCCCGCGTGGATGGATATCTGTTGTCCATGGAACTGGCGGCCGAGCAATTCGTGCGCCATCTGAACCGGCTGCGCAAATGAACTTTCGGCCCAACGCGCGTCCCGAGCCTGAAATCAACCTGATCCCGTTCATCGATGTTTTGCTGGTGGTGCTCATTTTTTTGATGCTGTCGACCAGCTACAGCAAATTCACCGAACTCCAGGTCCGGCTGCCTGCCGCCGATGCCGAGCAACTGCGCGACTATCCGAAAGAGGTCATCGTGGCCGTCAGCAGCGACGGACGCTACATGGTCAACAAAACCCTGGTAGATGGCCGTGGAATCGAGGCGCTGGGTGCGGCCCTCTCGCAGGCCGCCAAGGCCGGGAAAGACAGTGTCATCGTCATCAGCGCGGATGCCAGCGCCACGCACCAGGCGGTGATCACCGTGATGGAAGCCGCACGGCGTCAGGGACTGACACAAATCACTTTCGCCACCCAGGGCACGGTCCCGTCAGGCGCCAGGTAAGCCTGCGCGGACCTTGAAGCTCCGGCACGACATGGCAGCAGCGTGAACAATATTCTTTTGAGCGCCTGGCGCACGCGTGGCTGGCTGGCCTGGCTGCTCTGGCCGGTGGCGCAGGTTCACGGCCTTTTGGTCGGATTGCGCCGTGACCTTTACCGTTGCGGTGTTCTGCGATCCAGACGTTTTGAGGTGCCAGTCATCGTGGTGGGCAATGTCGTCGTGGGCGGCGGGGGAAAGACGCCACTGGTCATGGCGCTGGTCAGGCATCTTCAGGCACAGGGTTGGCGTGTTGGCGTCGTGTCTCGCGGCTACGGACGCACCAGCATGCAAAGCCTGGAAGTCAGCACGGG
>JBBSRS010000120.1:0-7359 GCA_038242795.1 Burkholderiales bacterium | reverse complement strand
TGCGGCCGGTGTACAGCACATCGTCGACGACGACCAGGTGCGCGCCATTGACATCAAAGTGCAGCACCGTCTGGCCGCTGGACGACAGCCCGCGCTGCGAAAAATCGTCGCGGTGCATGGACGACGACAAAATGCCAATGTCTTCGTTCAGCCCCAGGTCTGTTTTAAGCCGCTCTGCCAGCCAGGCGCCGCCCGATGCCACGCCCACCAGGCGCAGCGGCTGCGGGGAAGCGGCCAGTTGCTGGCGCATGCCGCGCAGCAAGTCGGCATACAACGCCTCGGCGTCAAGAACCAGACTGCTCATGGGGAAGGCTCCTTAGAAATTGTTCCAGAATAATGCAGGCCGAGGCGGCATCGGCATCTTTGGCGCCGCTTGCCAACGCTTCGGTGGTGCTGTAGCGCTCATCGACTTCGAACACCTGCAGGCCAAAGCGGCCGCGCAGCTGGCGCGCAAACTTTTGCGCGCGCAGGGTATTGTCGTGGCTGGCCCCGTCGGGGTGAAACGGCACGCCGACCACGAGCGCATCCGGTTGCCATTCCTTGATGCGCGCCTGGATCAGCGGAAAACGCGCCACCCCTTCGGCAGAAATGGTGGCCTGCGGCGACGCGGTGCGGGTCAGGCTGTTGCCCGAGGCCACACCGGTGCGCTTCAGCCCAAAATCAAATGCCATGAAAGTTTGCAGGCGTACTGCCGCACGCGGCAGGGAAGCGAGAGGCTCACCCGTTGGAGAATCATCGGGGTTGGCCAAGCCTTGTGGCTCATCCATGTCCGGCAACGGGCGAAATCATCCAGCTTTCAAGGCCCAGCAGCTTCAGCGCCTTGTCGTAGCGTTCCTCAACCGGGGTGTCAAAAATCACACCCACGTCGGCGGCCACCGTCAGCCAGCTGTTGTCCAGCAGCTCCGACTCAAGCTGGCCCTCGCCCCAGGCCGAGTAGCCGAGCGAGACAAACACCTTGCGCGGGCCGGCGCCGGTGGACAGGGCTTCGAGCACGTCCTTGGAGGTCGTCATTTCCAGCCCACCCGGGATTGACATGGTCGAGGCGTACACCGATTCGTTGCCAGGCATCATGGATTCGTGCAGCACAAAGCCGCGTTCGGTCTGCACCGGTCCGCCCTGGAACACCGGCGTTGTCGTCAGGTCTTCGCGGCGCAATGGCAACTCGACCTTGTCGAACAAGCCCTGGACATTGATGTCGCTGGGCTTGTTGATGATCAGGCCCAGCGCGCCCCGCTCGCTGTGCTCGCACATGTAGACCACGCTTTTCGCAAAGCCTTCGTCCTCCAGGCCAGGCATGGCAATGAGGAAGTGGTGCGTGAGGTTGATCGAAGGGGTGGGGTCCGTGGCCATCCGGGGATTTTACGCGTTGCCTCGCCACAGGCGAAGCACGCCGATGGCAGGCAGCCGGGCGTCCGGGCCAATCTCGTCCGTCAAAAGGCATGCAGGCAGGTCTGAACGGTTTTCACTACCATTGGCCGCATGCACAAAAAATACAAAACAGGCCTGATGTGGTTCAGGCGGGACTTGCGGACCGAAGACAATGCCGCACTCTACCAAGCGCTGAAATCGTGCGAACAGGTGTTTTGCGCCTTCGTTTTTGACCGGTCGATTCTGGAAGCATTGCCCAGGGCGGACCGGCGCGTGGAGTTCATCCGCGAATCGCTGGTGGACCTGAATGGCCAGCTGGCGCAAATGTGTCCCAAAAAGCCGGCCCGTGCCGCCGGTTTGCTGGTGCGACATGGGGCAGCAAACACGGCCTTGCCCGCGCTGGCGCAGCAACTGTCGGCAGATGCGGTGTTCGCCAACCATGACGACGAGCCCTACAGCCTGACGCGTGATGCCCAGGTGCAGGGGGTGCTCGAAGGCCAGGGGGTGGCGTTTCACACCTTCAAGGACCATGTCATTTTTGAACGCCAGGAGGTGCTGACGCTGGCCGGCAAACCGTACAGCGTGTTCACGCCCTACAAGAATGCCTGGCTGAAAAAGCTCGATGGCTTTTACCTCAAGCCCTACCCGGTTGAAACCTACGGCGCCGCATTGGCGCCTCTGCCGGCGAACGCAGCCCATGGCGTGCCGTCGCTGGCGGAACTGGGCTTTGAGGTCACCAATTTGTCAACGCTCAAGCTCCCGGTGGGAAGCCAGGGCGGGAATGCGCTGCTTGAAGACTTCCTGGGCCGGATGAAAATGTACCGGGACACCCGCGACTTTCCCGCCATCCGGGGGCCAAGTTACCTCAGCGTCCATTTGCGCTTCGGGACCGTTTCGATCCGAAAGCTGGCGTCGGCCGCGCTGGCGCACCAAACAGGCAACGAAGGCGCGGCCACGTGGCTGGGCGAGCTGATCTGGCGGGACTTTTACGCCCAGATCCTGTCCAACTTTCCGCATGTGGCGGGCAGCGCCTTCAAACCCGAATACGACGCGATCCAGTGGGAACAGGGCGACACGGCGCAGTCGCTGTTCCTTGCCTGGTGCCAAGGCCGGACCGGCTACCCGCTGGTCGACGCCGCCATGGCCCAGATCAACCAGACCGGTTACATGCACAACCGGCTGCGCATGGTGACGGCGAGTTTCCTGGTCAAGGACCTGGGCATTGACTGGCGCTGGGGCGAGCGTTACTTTGCCGAAACCCTCAACGATTTCGAGTTGGCGTCGAACAATGGCGGCTGGCAGTGGGCCGCCAGCACCGGCTGCGATGCGCAGCCCTATTTCCGCATCTTCAACCCGGTCAGCCAGAGCGAAAAGTTCGACGCGGATGGGAAATTCATCCGCAAGTACCTGCCAGTGCTCGCCCGGCTGCCCAAGGGGGCGCTGCACAGCCCCTGGCTGGCTTCTCCGGTGGAACTGATGGCCGCAGATGTGGCATTGGGCAGCAACTACCCCATGCCGCTGGTCGACCATGCCAAGGCACGGTCGCAGACCCTGGAGCGCTACGCAGTTGTGAAAAAGGCCTGACGCCTGATTGCTATTTTTTCAATAGCAAAAAACGCCGCACCCATCTGCGCAAAAGGTCTTTTTAAGCCGATACGGCGGTTTGCACGGCGCAGTATTGCCGGATCAGCCGCAGCAGTTCATCTTCGGAGTAAGGCTTGCCCAGGTAATGGTTGACGCCCAGTTCCACGGCATGCTCGTTGTGTTTTCCGGCGATACGCGACGTGATCATGATGATCGGCAGGTCTTTTGTGCGCGCATCGGCCCGGATGTTGCGCGCCAGGTCAAACCCGTCCATGCGCGGCATTTCAATGTCGGAAAGCACCACGGACGGAATTTCTTCCTGCAGCCTTTCGAGGGCCTGCAGCCCGTCGGCGGCCATGGCCACGCGGTACCCATCGCGCAGCAGCAGGCGCTGGGTCACGCGGCGCACGGTAATGGAGTCATCGACCACCAGAATCAGCGGGGTTCGCGGCGCAGCAAGCACCGGGGCCATGTTGCCGGTGGGGCGACCGGCACCATGCGCCAAATGGTCCTTGCTCCATGACCGGGCCTGCTGGCCGTAGACCGCAGCCAGCGCCACAGGGTTGTAGATCAGCACCACGGCGCCCGACGGGAGCATCGACATGCCGGTCAGCCCCGGCAACCCCGACAGTTGGGGACCGAGGTTCTTCACCACCACTTCGCGGTTGCCCAGCACCTCGTCCACGTGCATGGCAACCCGCTGGGCGGCGCTTCTGAAAACAACGACGGGCGTGGTCCTGGCCTGGGCTTCGCTGCTGAAATGCGAGGCCTGCAGCAAGGCGCCCGACCAGAAAAATGGCACGGACTCGCCGCCCACATCAAGCATGCCCGAGCGGTAAGCCTGCTGCAGTTCGGCCGCAGTGGCGCGCCGTACGTTTTCCACCACATTGGCCGGCACACCGATCGACATGCTGCCCGCACGAATCATCACCACCTGCGTCACGGCCGTGGTCAGCGGCAACACCATGGTGAATTCCGTGCCCTTGCCCAGGGCGGTCGAGGTCTTGATCCTGCCGCCGAGTGAAATCACTTCGCTGCGCACCACATCCAGGCCAATGCCGCGCCCAGCCAGTTCGGTCACTTCCTGCGCCGTTGAAAAGCCCGGCAGGAAGATCAGGTTGGCGATGGCTTCGTCATCAGCAGCCTGACTGGCCGTTACCAAGCCTTGCTTGACCCCCTGCGCACGAATGCGTGCCAGGTCCAGGCCGGCACCGTCATCGCCAAGCGTCACGGAGATGTCGTTGCCCTCCTGGCGAAGCTGGATGGTGATCAGGCCCACAGCCTCCTTGCCGGCGCGGGCGCGCATTTGCGGCGCTTCGATGCCATGGGTCAGGCAGTTGCGCAGCAGGTGCTCGAAAGCGGGCATCATGCGGTCCAGCATGCCCCGGTCCATTTCGAGGTTGCCGCCGTGCAGGTCCAGGCGCACCTGCTTGCCGGTTTCCTTGGAGGTCTGACGGACCACGCGGTACAGCCGCTCGGAAACGCTTTCAAACTCAACCATCCGGGTACGCAGCAAATCGCGCTGCAGTTCCCGAGCCTGGCGGCCCTGGGCGACCAGGTCGTCCTCGGTGGCTTCAATGGTGCGCTGAAGGGTGCGCTGCACAGTGGCCACGTCGTTCACCGACTCGGCCATCATGCGGGTCAGTTCCTGAACGCGGGTAAACCGGTCGAACTCCAGCGGGTCGAAGCCTGCCTTGGCTTCCTTCGCCAGCGCCAGACGCGACTGCATCTGGGTTTCAGCCTGCAACTCGATGTCTCGCAGCTGCTGACGCAAGCGCGTCAGGCTGCCCGTCATGTCGGTCAGGGAGATGCGCAGCTGACCCACTTCTGCTTCAAGGCGTGAACGGCTGATCATGACTTCACCGGCCTGGTTGACCATGCGGTCAAGCAACTGGGTGCGCACCCGTATGCTGGCATTGGCAGCCTGTCGCAAGGGCTGCATGACCATGGCTTGCGGCCCGGGGATTTCAATTTTTCTGGCATAGGCACTGGCACCGGTACTGACACGGGTGCTGTCGATGGCGGGAGAAATTTCAACATCATTTTCCTCAGCGTCATTTTCGGACAGGAAGACATGAAGGTCCTGCGGCTCCGGCTCAAGGGGAATGAAAGACAGGGTCTCGGCTTGGGTGGGCATCGCCTGCGACGTTGCAGCGTCGGTACGACGCAAGCTTTCAAATGCATTTTGCATCCCGTCAAAGCGGGTCAACAAAAATTCGATCTCCTGGATGGCGGGCACTTGCGCGCCGATGGAGACAAGCTCGGACTCGATACGGTGGGCCATTTCCCCAAGGCGCATCGCCCCGGCCAGGCGTGCACTGCCTTTGAGGGTGTGCAGCACACGCAGCATTTCCGACCGCGGACTGGCGTCAGCCGGCGTTTGTGCCCATTGACGCAGGGCCGCACCCAGACGAGGCATGAGTTCGCCGCACTCCTCCTCGAAAATCGGGAACAGGTCAAGGTCAATCACATCGACGGCATCGATGTCGTCGTGAACATCGTCATAGGCTGCCTGGCTGATGGTTCTGCCAAGGCTTGGCATCGAACGCTCTGCGTGCAAGGGCACCTCAAGTGCCTCGACAGGCGTCAGGCCATCAACGCCTTCAAGCGCATCGTCGTCTGTTTCCGGCAGAACCGAGTCGGAAAACTCAAGCCCGGCCAGCCGCTCAAGGATGCCGGGCAGCGGTTCGCGCAGGGAGCCGGCTGCAAACTGGTTCAGCAAGCGGCGTATCTCATCAGAAGCTTCGATGAACAGGTCCCCATAGGCACCCGCGCCGTGCCTGTGGTGATGGTGGGAATTGTCAAGCGCATGCTCCAGCGCACGCGCCAGGTCGGACAGGGCCAGAAAGCCCACCGTTGCCGAGCTTCCTGCCAGTGAATGGGCAAGCGCCACGGTGGACGCACTGATGGGCTGATGGCTTTCAAGTGCCCATTCGGCCACTTCACTGACCAGGCGGCGCGACCACTCGTCAGCCTCATTCACATACACGTTGTAGAGCGGAATGCCTATGCGCAAGCCATCAATGACCTTGATCGCGTCATCTTCTCTTTCCTGTTCATCAAGCGGCTCGCCTGCATGCGCTTCATCCGGCGTGATGTGGGTGTCACCTGCCGAAATACCCGAAGTCGTTTCTGGCAGGAGGGCTGCATCGGAAACGACGGACGCATTGTCAGACTCTGGAACTGCGCCCGCAATGGTGCGCTTGGCGGGCATCGAAAACAGGGTGTCGAAATCCAGTTCCTCCAACTCAGCAGGAACCATCTCCACTGGCTCGACCTGCGGGGCGCCCGCTGCGATGCCACGTTCTTCTTCCAACAAGGGCGCAGGCATGGAGTCGTTTTCAAAACCAGTCCCGATCCAGGGGAACACTTCAGGAACAGGGACATCCTCCAGGCATGGCATTTCAGGCAGGTTGCCGGACTGACCTGACAGGTCCAGGGCAAGGTAACGTCCCTCCATGCGCAGGGCCTGAGCGCTGTTGCAAAACGCGAGGGCTGACCACGCGCTGTCGTGGTTGGCCGCAATATCTTCAATCCAGCGCTCCAGACTAACTAGAACCTCGCCACACAAGGCACGAAATTCGCTGCTCGCTGCATTCTGGTCAGCCAACCAGCTGTTGAGCAATTGTTCCATCGCCCAGGAAGCTTCTCCAAACTCGTTCAGCCCGACCATTCGGGCGCTGCCCTTGAGCGTGTGGAAGGCGCGCCGCAACACCGTCAGTTGATCCAGGTCTTCAGGATGGCTTTCCAGCAGGGCGATTGCCAGCACGGCATGGCCGGCGACTTCCCGGGCTTCCTCAAGAAAAATATCCCGTAAATCTTCTTCCTCGAAATCGAGACCCGCCGGGGCTTCAAGCATCGCCGAAGGCAACGGCATGTCAATGTGCATCATGTCGCCCAGTGCGGGGATTTCAGCTGGCAACTGAAACACGGCATCGTCCGCAAATGCCACCGATGGAAACTCGGCCAGTGACGAGAGCGTGTTTTTCGGTGGGGATGCCCCGTCAGTACGCTCGTCAGCCATTGCGTGCACAGGCGAGTCATTGTGCTTTTCCACGGCATCGACAATGTCCGGTGAATGCGGCTCGACATTGACGGTAATGCTTGAGGCGGCATCGCCGGCACTCGGCGGGCGTCCCATCAGCGAGGTGAGCTGGTCATTTTCCTCATCGTAGACAAAAAGCTTTTTCACCAGCGCTGGCTGGTAATTGAGCATGTCGATGAGGAAACTCAGGACCCCCAAATTGTTGCCGAGTTGCTCGAAGGTTCCCGCCGCACCAACACCCTGATCGTCGATCTTGGTGTCGAGCATTTGCTCGACAGTGCTTTTCATCTGCAAAACAGCCCGGGAAGCCTGGTCAAGCCCCAGGACTGACAGAACGCCGCGCATCTGTGCCAACTGTCCAG